>JAPOOQ010000125.1 GCA_026713345.1 Gemmatimonadota bacterium
CGGAGTCGCCGCAGGCCAGGAGGGCGAGGAGCGAACCGAGGAATACCGTGCGTGACATGGGGCTCCTGTCTTGTTGTGCCGTCCGGGGTCCTGCCAACGGCGCCGATCGCCTTGCCGTACCGGGCAGTCTCGCCGTAGAATCGCAAACGCCATGCGGCGCGGAACCGACCGTCCGGACTATCGGTCGAAGGAGCGCTCGGCGCAAGCGATCATCCCTTTTTTTGGACGGAGCCAACCGCCCACGGAGTTGCAATGATGAACCGATCCGCACTGCTCATCCTCCCGGTGTTCCTCCTCGCTGCGGCGTGTGAAGACGACGACGCCGAGGAGATGGACGCGATGCACGACGAGATGCACGCGATGCACACCGCCGTCGAGCACGTCAACCCGCGCTCCCCCTCCGACGGAAACGTGGCGCCCTTCAGCGGCGCCGTATGGGTTGGCAACACGCTCCACCTGTCCGGCACCCTGGGGCTGGAGGGTGGCCAGCCGCCCGAAACCGCGGAGCAGGAGGCGACCAACGTCCTCGACAACATCAAGGCCACGCTGGAGGCGGCAGGGCTGACGATGGACGACCTGGTCAGCGTGCAGGTGTACGCTTCGGATGTGGGGGACTACGGCGCCTTCAACGATGTCTACCGCACCTACTTCACCACCGAGTACCCGGCGAGGGCGTTCCTGGGGTCAGGCACCCTGCTCTTCGGGGCGCGGTTCGAAGTGATGGGGATTGCGGTGCGACGCGAAGGCGCTGCAGAGGGTGGCGCCGACGATCCTGAAATGTAAAGAATACACGACATATTGTCATGTAGCGTTTACATTCGGGCTTGATCCGCGGCGGCCCGCTTCAGCCCAGGATCACCTCCCGCAGCGTCTTCGCGGCGTCGACGGCGCGGGCGATGTGATCCATCGTGTTGTAGACGTGGGGGCAGAGCCGCAGCCCCCCCGTCCCCGCCCCCGCGATGCCGTGTTCCTCGTACAGGCGGCGCAGCGCGGTGCCGCGGTCGCCGGGCACCTCGATGATGCACACGCCGCCGGAGAGTGCGGGGTCCTGCGGCGTGACCAGCGTCATCCCCAGTTCGGCGAGCCCCCCCTTGAGCGCGGTCGCGAGTTCGGTGACGCGTGAATCGACCGCGTCCGCGCCGATGGCAGCATGGAACGCGGCCCCGGTGGCGATCGCGGCGAGACAGGCGTCGTCCCGCTGGCCCAGCGACTCGAACTTGCGCGCGCCCACTACGTCCGGATCGGCGTCGTTGCCCCACCCGGGCGCCACGATGTTGGGCCAGATCCCGGCGATCCGGGCTGCGCGCACGTAAAGCACGCCGGCCTCCTTCGGGCCCATGAACCACTTGTGCGCGGAGGCGGAGTAGGAGTCGCAGCCGAGTGCGTGGAGGTCGACATCCAGGGCGCCCCAGCTCTGAGCGCCGTCGACGTGGACGTGGATGCCGCGCCGGTGGGCGATTTCGGCGAGCTCGCGCACCGGGAGGCGGATGCCGCTCACGTTGGAGACGTGGGTGAGCGCCAGGACGCGGGTGCGGTCGGTGAGGGCCGCGGCGAAGGGGTCGATGAGCGCCTGGGGGGTGGCGGGGCGGGGGGGCACGGAAACGCGCCGCACCGTGATGCCGAAGCGTGCCGCCCGGACATCCCACGCGACGTTGTTGGTGGGGTGGTTCTGGTCCCAGATCACGACCTCGTCGCCGGGGTGGAGCGGCACGCCGTTGTTGATGGTGTTGTTCGCCTCGCTGGTATTGCGGACCAGCGCGATCTCGTCGGCGCTGACGCCGAGCTGTGCCGCCACCGCCCCGCGCGATTCCTCGGTGAGGCCGCGGAACTTGGCGCGGTTGTTGAAGGAGCAGTCGCGGTCGATGTCGCGGGTGAGCTCCTCGACCCGGTCCGCGACCGCGCGCGGCGACGGGCACAGGTTGGCCGCGTTCATCGGCACGCGTTCCTCGCGGAAGGAGAACTGGGCGCGGACCTGCTCCCAGTACGCCTCGTCGGGGGCTGCAGGCGGACGGGGGAGAAGCGTCGTCGATGGGGTCGGCTCCGCCGTCAGCCCGGAGAGCGTGCGCGGCATCAGGGCGGCGCCCGCCGCCATCCCGGTGAGGAACGAGCGTCGAGTGGGGTCGCGCTTCATACGGCGTGCTCCTTGTTGCCGGGTGTGTCGGGCGGGCGGGGACGGTCCGCTTCAACTCCATGATACGGGGCGGGTGCCCATCCAGCCATTGCATCGCCCGCGGCTCCGTTCCAGCTTCATTCGCCAGCATTCGCCGGAACATCGAACCGCCCAAACGTGGAGACCCTCGCCGTGGCCCTGATCGCCCGCCGCATGAGCCGTCTGGGGACCGAGAACGCCTTCAAGCTCGGCGACGACATCCAGCGATGCGTGGACCGGGGCATGGACGTGATCCGCTTCAACCTCGGCGCCCCCGACTTCCGCAGCGCGCCCCACCTCAACCGCGTGGCCAGCGAAGCCCTCGACGCGGGCCGGTCCGGCTACTGCGATCCCGCCGGCATCCTCCCCTTCCGCCAGGCGATCGCGGCGCACGTCACGCGCACCCGCGGCACCGAGGTCGGCCCGGATCGGGTGGTCGTCACTCCCGGCGCGAAGCCGCCCATCGGCTACACCCTGCAGACGTACGTCGACGACGGCGACGAGGCCATCTACCCTTCCCCCGGCTTCCCGATCTACGAATCCTGGGTGCGGTTCGTGGGGGCGGTCCCGGTGCCGCTGCACCTCTCGGACGAACGCGACTTCGCCTTCACCGCCGACGACCTGGCGGCGCTCATCACCGAACGCACCAAGGTCATCATCCTCTGCTCGCCCTCCAACCCCACCGGCGGCGTGCTCTCGCGCGCGGGGCTGGCCGGAATCGCCGAACTCATCCGGGAACGCTGCCGCCCCGACATCCGCATCTACTCCGACGAGATCTACGAGCAGATCCTCTTCGACGGGCTCGTGCACGAGAGTATCGTCTCGCATCCCGGCATGGAGGAGCGGACGGTTGTCGCCAGCGGACACTCCAAGGGATTCGCCATGACCGGATGGCGACTGGGGTGGGCGGTCCTCCCGACCGCGGAAGAGGCGGCGATCTTCAAGCGGATCAACATCAACATCATGTCGTGCGTGCCGCCGTTCCTGCAGGAGGCGGGGGTGGCGGCGTACGAGGATCCGGCCTCGGCGGTGGAGGTGCGGCGCATGGTCGGCGAGTTCGAGAAGCGCCGCGACTGGATCGTGCCGGCGCTGAACGCGCTTCCGGGGGTGCATTGCCGCACGCCCAGGGGCGCGTTCTACGTCTTTCCGGACGTGTCGGGGATGTGTGAGCGTCTGGGCGTCCATCGGGCCCACGCCACGCTGCCCGCGGGCGCACGCAGCCGCACGAGTCCTGCGGGGATGCTCCAGATGTTCCTGCTGTACCGGTACGGGGTGGCGACGATGGACAGGGCCTCGTTCGGGCGGATCGGGGCCGAGGGGCAGGATTTCCTGCGCCTGTCGATCGCCAACAGCATGGACGACATCCGGCGCGGGGTGGCGCGCATCGGGGAGGCGGCGGGTGACGCGGAAGGGTTCGCGCGATTCATCGCCGAGGAAGCCGCTATCCTCCGCTGATCGCGATCTCGAACATCTGCGGCCACAGCTTGCCGGTGACATAGAAGGTTCCGGCCGCCTCGTCCCAGGCGATCCCGTTGAATACGGCGCCGGCATCCGAGGGGCGGTTGCTCGACAGCGCCAGCGAGAGCGCGTCCAGCTCTCCCGTGATCTCGCCGGTCACCTTGTCGATGCGGACGATTTCGTTGGTCATGTACACGTTGGCGTACAGGTGCTCGCCGACGCACTCGAGTTCGTTGATGTCGCGCGCGGAAAAGCCGTCGCGCGTGACGCGGATCTCCTCCAGCACCTCGAAAGTCGCGGGATTCCGGCGGAAGAGGGTGCTGCTCCCGTCGCTCATGAAGAGCGAGGCGCCGTCGTAGCAGAGCCCCCACCCCTCCCCGTCATACTCGAAGGTCTCCAGCAGAGCGAAAGTCTCGATGTCGTACACGAACGCCAGCCCTGCCTTCCAGGTCAGCTGGATGACGCGGTCGCCCACGACGGCGATCCCCTCGCCGAAGTGGTCCTCCGAAAGCGCGTGGCTTCTAAGCACCCGGCCGGTCGCGATATCGACCTGGCGCAGATCCGAGCTGCCGTACTGTCCGGTGCTCTCCAGGAACGCTCCGTCGTGGATGAGGAGGCCCTGGGTGTAGGCTCCCGGGTCGTGCGGCACGGTTCGCCGCACCTCGAAGTCCAGTTCGGCAATGCCCGCGTCCCCGCAGCCGACGGTTGCCGTAATCAGGGCCCAGGCCGTCAGGAGCCCGCATCGAAATCCGTTGCGTGTGTTCAATGTTATTCTCTCCAATGTATTCTCACCGGTTGGCCGACTGGCTAACCTATCACTTTCCCGATTCCCTGCATCATCAAGCGCTTGCTCACAGGAGGTGGACGTGCCCGGGTTGCTACCCAATATCGACCCTGACGGGCTTCTGGAATACTCGGTGGTCTTCACCGATCGATCATTGAACCACATGTCGGCCCGCTTTCGCGATGTCATGAAGGACATCTCGGTAGCGCTCAAGGAGGTCTACGGGGCGGATGCCGTAGCGGTGGTTCCGGGCGGCGGCACCTACGCGATGGAAGCGGCCGCGCGCCAGTTCGGAGCCGGAAAGCGGTGCCTCGTCCTGCGCAACGGGTGGTTCAGCTACCGCTGGACGCAGATCTTCGAGGCCGGTGGCATCCCCGCCGAATCGACGGTGCTGAAAGCGCGGCCGGCAGCCGGGCCCGCAGGCGACGGCGATGAGCCGGCCTTCGCCCCCGCGCCGATCGACGAGGTGGTGGCGGCAATCGAGTCCGGGCGGCCTGACGCAGTCTTCGCTCCCCATGTGGAGACCTCGTCCGGGATCATCCTGCCGGACGACTACGTGCGCGCCGTAGCGGATGCGGCTCGTGGGGGCGGTGCGCTCTTCGTGCTCGACGCCATCGCATCCGGCGCGATGTGGGTCGATATGCGGGAACTGGGGGTGGACGTGCTCCTGAGCGCCCCGCAGAAGGGGTGGAGCGGGTCGCCGTGCGCGGGTCTGGTCATGCTCGGCGAACGGGCCGTCGACCGCATGGACCCTGCCGCCAACACCAGCTTCAGCTGCGACCTGCTCCGCTGGCTCGAGGTGATGCGGAGCTATGAAGCCGGCGGCCACACCTACCACACGACGATGCCCACCGACGCGCTGCGAATGCTCCATGATGCGATGATCGAGACCCGTGCGTTCGGGTTCGGAAGCGCACGGGCGCGCCAGCAGGAGCTCGGCGACCGGGTAAGAGCCCTCCTGGCGGAAAGGGGATACGGGAGCGTAGCGGCACCCGGCTTCGGGGCCCCGGGCGTCGTGGTCAGCTACACCTCCGACCCGGCCATCCAGAACGGCAGCGCGTTCGCCGCCGGGGGACTGCAGATCGCGGCGGGGGTCCCGCTGCGGTGCGGCGAGCCCTCCCCCTTCCGCACCTTCCGGCTCGGCCTCTTCGGGCTCGACAAGCTGGGCAATGTGGACCGAACGGTGAACACCCTCGCCAAGGCGCTGGATCGGGTGGGGGGGCGTCCCTGAATGAGGGACGGCGGGCACACAGACCGGCGACGCGTCCGGTTGCGCCGACCCCCCGCAGGACCAAAGTTTCCGGAGCAACGGAACGGAACCGCCTCCTGGAGGGGCTCACAACGATCATGTCCCTGACACTTCGACCTACGCCCGCCCGGGTTCGGTCCACCAGCCTGCCTCGGGCCGGCGCTCTCGCCTGGCTGTCACTGCTGGCGGCTTGTTCCTTCGCACCCGCACCGTCGGTCCCGGAACCGGTGGCGGAGCTCCCGGACGCATTCGCCGAACCGGCGGCCGCGGGCGGACACGCGGCGCGGGAATGGTGGCAAGGCTTCGAGGACGCCGCGCTGAACGCCGTGGTGGATTCGGTGCTGGCGTCGAACTTCGACCTGGCCGAGGCGGTCGCGCGGGTGCAACAGGCCAGGGCCCAGGCCGGGATCGCGCGGGCCGGCCTCTTTCCCGTCGTTCAGGGGACGGCGTCGGCCGTCGACCAGGACACCCCTGCGAACGCGGGGTTCGGTCAGCAGTTCCGCGAGCTTACCGGTACCGAGGACGGCGGATTGGGCGGGTTCGAGTTCCCGGACCGGCTGGGGATCAGGACCTACTCCCTGGGCGCCGAGTTCGCGTACGAGCTCGACTTCTGGGGCCGGGCCCGCAACGACGCAAAGGCCGCAGGGCTGGACTACCTCGCCACGGAGTCGGATTACGACGCGGCGCGCATCGGCGTGCTCGCCGAGACAATCACCACCTACTTCGAGATCGCGGACCTGCGCACCCGC
Source organism: Gemmatimonadota bacterium (assembly GCA_026713345.1). Taxonomy (GTDB): domain Bacteria; phylum Gemmatimonadota; class Gemmatimonadetes; order Longimicrobiales; family Gaopeijiaceae; genus Bin94. Next base: position 6,390 of record JAPOOQ010000125.1, read on the forward strand.
ATCGCGCTCACCGGCGAGACCGCCGATGTCCTGATTGAGCGCGAGGAGCTCGCGGACACCCGGTACGAGAGCGGACTGATTACCTCGCTCGAGCTCTATCAGGTCAGGCAGGAGCTGCTCAACACGCAGTCGATCCTGCCACAGCTGGAGAGCCAGCTCGTGAACGCGGAGGGGCGGCTGGCGGTGCTCATGGGCGGATTCAGGGAGAAGCTGGACGGGGTGCTTCCGGCGTCGCTGGCCCCCGTGCCGTCGGCCGATCCGATCACCGCGGGTGTGCCTGCGGATCTGCTTTTGCAGCGGCCGGATGTGCGGGCAGCGGCCCTGCGGCTCGAAGCCGCACGTCACTCGATCGGGGCGCGTCGCGCCGAACTGCTACCGTCGCTGTCGTTCTCCGGAACGATCGGTGTCCAGGCCGCCGAGGCCGACGGTCTCTTCAACGTCGACCAGTGGTTCCGCAATCTGCTCGGCAATCTCACGGCGCCGATCTTCCAGGGCGGCCGCCTCAGGAACAACGTCGCGCTAGCCGAGGCCCGCTTCCACCAGGCGGCCGCGGCTTACGGCCGGACCGTGGTGACCGCGGTGCACGAGGTGGAGGCGGCGCTGGCCGCGCTCGAGAACGAGGGCCGACGCCACGCCTTCCTGACGGCGCAACTCCAGGAGGCCGAAGCGTCGGTCGCGCTCCAGCTGGAACGCTATTCTTCCGGAGTGGCCGGCTACACCGACTATCTTGACGCGGTGCGCGCCCGGCTGAACGTGGAATCCACCCTGGCGGGATCCCGCCGGGACCTGGCGCTGGCCCGTCTGGCGGTGCACCGGGCGCTGGGCGGCGACTGGACGGCCCCGCCGGAAGAACTCGAAGCACTGCGGATGGTGCCCGCCAACAACGGAACCCCCGAAAACGGAAGGAACAGATAGATGAGCCGCCTCCGGAGCTTCCTGATCGCCGCCGGCATCCTCGTGGGCGCGGTGGTCGTGGCCGTCATCATGGTCAGCCTCAGGCCCGACCCACCGCTGCGCGACCCACCCTCCACCCTGCCCTTCGTGACCACGGGCGTGGCCACGGCCGGAGAGGGCGCGATCCCGGTGCACGGGGCCGGGACGGTGCGCCCCAGGGCCGAGATCGATGTGGCGGCCCAGGTGGGCGGGGTGGTCACGTGGGTGGCCCCCTCCTTCCAGGGTGGGGGACGGGTTCGCACGGACGATGTGCTCTTCCGCATCGAGGACGCCGACTACGTGAACCGGGTCCGGCAGGCAAGCGCCAACGTCGCCGCGCAGCAGGTCGCCCTCCTCCAGGCCGAGGAGGAGGCGCGGATCGCGCGCGACGAATACGGGAGGTTGCAGCGCCGAACCGGAGGGGGCGCAGGCGGCACGGCGAGCGCCCTGACCTTGCGGGAGCCGCAGCTTGAGGCGGCCCGGGCCGCGCTCGCCCGGGACAGCGCCGCGCTGGCCGACGCCGAACTCGCGCTGTCGCGCACCGAGGTGAAGGCTCCCTTCAACGGGGCCGTGCGGTTCGAGTCGGTGGATGAGGGACAGTTTGTTGGCCCCGGACAGAGCGTGGGCCGGCTCTACGCGGCTGACGCAGTCGAAGTGGTCGTCCCGCTCTCGGACGCCGACGCGGCGCTGATCCCGAGGCTGTGGAACCTCGTCGCAGGCGACGGCAACCGGAGCGTGCGGGCGACCGTCTCGGCGTCGTACGGCGACGCGCGCTACATGTGGAGCGGCTACGTGGACCGCGCCGAGGCCGCGCTCGACGAGCAGACCCGCACGATCGACGTGATCGTCCGCGTCCCGAATCCCTTCCGGGGCGGAACGCCGGCCGACGGTGAGGATGGCCCCGCAGGGCCGCCGCTCCTGGTCGGCCAGTTCGTGGACGTGCAGATCGACGGGGTCGCGCCGGAGCGCTACTTCGCCGTGCCCCGCGCCGCGCTCAGGACCGGCAACGAGATCTGGGCGGTGCGCGACGGCTCCACGATCACGATCGTTCCTGTGCGCGTGCTGCAGCGATTCGACGACGTGGTCTACGTGACCGGAACGCTCGAAGCGGGCCAGATGGTGGTGGTGAGCGGCATCCAGATCGCCACCGAGGGAATGCAGGTTCGGACGCCGTAGGACGCAATAGGGGGGCAGCCGGGTGAATCAAGACGGGGTAAGCGCCAGGGGCCCCATCGCCTACATGGCCCGCAACGGGGTCGCGGCCAACCTCCTGATGCTGTTCATCCTGATCGCGGGGCTATTCGCGTTGCGCGGCCTGGTACAGGAGGTATTCCCGCAAATCTCGATGGACCGGGTGCTCGTCTCGGTGGCGTACCCCGGCGCCACGCCGGACGAGATCGAGGAATCGATCGTCCTCAAGATCGAGGAGCAGATCGAGGGCGTCGAGGGCCTGAAGCACGTCCGGTCCACGGTATCGGAGGGGCGCGGTTCCGTGGTGGCGGAGCTCAACATGGGAGAGGACCTGAACCGGGCCCTGGATGACATCAAGGCGCAGGTCGACAGGATCCAGACCTTCCCCGGCGGTGCCGAGCGCCCCGAGGTCTCCGAGATCACCAACCAGCAGAGCGTCATCCGGCTCGTCCTCTACGGCGACGTATCGGAGCGGGCCCTCAAGGAACTCGCCTACCGCACCGAGGACGCGCTCGCCGCGCTCCCCGTTGTCTCCTACGTGGAGACGACCGGCGTCCGCGACTACGAAATCTCCATCGAAGTTCCGCTTCGCCGGCTGCAAGCGCTGGGCCTGACCCTGGGGGATATCGCGAATGCCGTGCGGGGCGGTTCGCTGGACCTGTCCGCCGGGAGCATCGCCACCCGCGACGAAGAGGTGCGGATCCGCACGGCCGGGCAGAACTACACCCAGCAGGATTTCGAGGAGATCATCGTCCTGAGCCGCTCGGACGGGACCGTGGTGAGGTTGGGGGACATCGCCGAGGTTCGGGACGGATTCCGCGATGTGGATCTGGTCAGTCGCTACCGGGGGCAGCCCGCGGCCTACGTCGAGGTCTTCCGGACCGCCGACGAGAAGGTCCTGGAAATCGTCGATGCGGTGAAGATGCACCTGGAGGACGAGGTGATCCCCTCGCTGCCCGCGGGCGTGGGCCTCGAGATCTGGAACAACGACGCGGACATCCTGCAGTCGCGTCTGGGGCTCCTGATCAAGAACGGCTTCCTGGGGCTGGCCCTGGTGCTGCTGGCGCTGGCGCTCTTCCTGGAGATCCGGCTGGCTTTCTGGGTCGCGGTGGGCATCGCGGTCTCCTTCGTGGGCACCTTCGCGGTGATGTCCGTGCTGGGCGTGTCCATCAACCTGATGTCGCTCTTCGCCTTCATCCTCGCGATCGGGATCGTGGTGGACGACGCGATCGTGGTGGGCGAGAACATCTACGCCGAGAGGGAGCGGGGGGCCAGGGGGGTACGGGCTTCGATCCGCGGCACCCGCAGGATCACCAGACCCGTGATCTTCGCGGTCCTGACCACTGTGGTGGCCTTCTGCCCCCTTTTCTTCATTCCAAGTTCGATCGGCAAGATCATCGGGGAGATCCCCATCATCGTGATGTCGGTCCTGATCTTTTCGCTGCTCGAGTCCCTGCTCATCCTCCCGAACCACCTCTCGCACCTCCCCGACCGCAGCGGCCAACCCACGCGCCGCAAGCCTCATCTGATCGGCCGAATTCAGTCCCGCGTGGAATCGGGACTCCAGCGCTTCATCGCGGGGCCGCTCGACCGGAGCCTCCGCTTCGCAACCGGTCGGCCCGGAGTCGTGATCGCATCGGGCGTCGCGATGATCATCGTCTGCGTCGCCATGATCCCGGCCGGGATCATCAAGGTCGACTTCATGCCTTCGGTGGAGGGGGACCTCGTCATCGCCAGCCTGGAGATGCCCGAGGGAACGCCCGTTCAGCGCACCACCGACGTGGCCCGAACGCTGGAGACGACCGGCTACAGGGCGCTGGAACGGCTCGCCTCCGGCACGGACGAGGAGGTCGACGCTCTTCTCACCGGCGTGAACGTCACCATCGGTCTGCCGGCGAGACAGTCCGGGCCCGTTGGCGCGGCGGCTGATGCAGCCAGCCCGCTGGCCAGTGTCGCGGCTGTCGAATTCAAGCTCGTCAGCCCCGAGGACCGGGCCGTGTCCGCGATCGAATTCCAGCAGGAGTGGCGCGAAGAGGTGGGATCGCTGCCCGAAGCCAAGTCGCTCGGCATCACCGCGGAACTCATCACTTTCGGAGCCCCCGTCCATGTCGAACTTTCCCATCCGGACCCCGGCCGTCTGGCCCTGATCGGCGACACGCTCATGGCGCGGCTCCAGGGATTCGCCGGCGTCTTCGACATCCAGGCCGACCAGGACCAGGGACTCCGCGAGATCCAGCTCGACCTGCTTCCCGAGGCCCGAACCCTGGGGCTCACCCTCGACAACCTGGCCCGGCAGGTCCGCTCCGCATTCTTCGGGAATGAAGCCCTGCGCGTGCAGCGCGGCCGCGAGGACATGCGCGTCTATGTGCGGCTGCCCGAGGAGGAGCGCAACGCCATCGCGGACGTGGAGAACTACCAGGTCCGGACACCTGGCGGCGAACAGGTCCCCCTCGGCCGGGTGGCGTCGGTGCGCTTCGGCAACTCGCCCACCACCATACGGCGCAAGGACGGCCAAAGGGTCCTCACCGTCACCGCCGACGTGAACACCGCCGTCGTCACCGGCGACGAGGTGACCAATCGGCTCGAGAGTTCGGTCCTTCCCGCGCTCGCGGAGGTGAGTCCGGGCTTGAGCTACGCCTTCGGAGGCGAGCAGCAGGAACAGGTCGAGTCCTTCCGCGCCCTCGGCGGCGGCTTCGCCCTCGCGCTACTGGCGATCTACGCGCTTCTGGCAATCCCGTTCGGCTCGTACAGCAAACCGCTGATCATCATGGCTGCCATCCCGTTCGGGATCATCGGCGCCGTCCTCGGCCACGTCATCCTCGGTCTCCAGATGGCCATCATGTCCCTGTTCGGGGTCATCGGCCTGAGCGGCGTCGTCGTGAACGATTCCCTGGTCATGATCGACTTCATCGACGAGCGCCTGGGCCGGGGCATGTCCGGACGGGAAGCGATCATCGAGGGGGCGAAGGCGCGCTTCCGGCCGATCTTCCTCACCTCGGTGACGACCTTCCTGGGCGTCGCGCCCCTGGTGTTCGAAACCAGCATCCAGGCGCAGTTCCTGGTCCCGATGGCGGCCTCGCTGGGGTTCGGGATCCTCTTCGCGACCGGGGTGCTGATGATGATCGTACCGGCGCTGGCGATGGTGCATCATCGGGTGGTGGAAGGAATTCGGCTTCGTAGGGCTCCGCGAGGGACCAGCCCTTACCGGGTGCCTACATCGGCCTGATCAGCCCCGCCTCCGTCATGTCCCAATAGGCGTTTCCGCATCGGCTCCAGAAGACCGTCCACACATTCCATATGCCCGCGTCCTCATCCCATGAGAGCAGGTGGAGGGGCCATTCTTCGTCCAGGGTCCACGGCGGTCGTTCGTAGTTCTTCGCATTGCCGCGGACCTTTTCGACGAGGCATTCAAGGTAGCTGCGAACTTCTCCGGATCCGGGATCGTCCGCTACGCTGCAAGTCGGGTTCGAATAGACCGACCAGAGTCGCGGGTCGACCGGGAGGACCTCGAAGTCCCGGCTCTCCCCGGCCAGGGCCAGTTTCACGCGCCCCCCCAGATGCTTCGCTTCGCGCAAAAGTTGCCGCCAGCGCGTTCCGTCCCAAACGTCCACGTCGACCGGCACCTGCCCGTCGTCGGTCAGCGGCTGCGTGGGACTTGGGCCGTGGCAACCGGCCAGGGAGAGCGTAAGGAC
>JAPOOQ010000126.1 GCA_026713345.1 Gemmatimonadota bacterium
GCCGGTGCCGCCGTCGCGAAGGGGACGGTCGTCGTCAGGGAGGCCAGCGGCAACGGCGTCGTGCCGGATCCGCTCGGTCGCCTCACCGACGAGGTCGGAGAAGGTGGTGAGCGCAACGAGTTGGCGAGGGGTGAAGAGGTCGCGCCACCGATTCATCCCATACTGCTGAACGCGGAATCCGAGTGCCCGATCCGGTAGGCGTGTCTCTGGCACTTGCTGAGGCTGTGCGCGGCGAGCAACCTCCTCTACTGCCGGTGTCGGTTCCAAGTAGATTCGGCTGCGATCGCCTTGCGCTACGATGGCCATTAGCCTGCTGCCCATTCGACCTGCCTTTGCTTCGTCCCTGAGGTAAGCGAAGGGCATGGGGACACCTGACATCATGCAGAGGAACTGGCTGCCGCTACCGCCGGATTTGGTTCCCCTCCTGGCTGCAGCGAGATCTACGGGACGCTCCGCCTTTACCCGGAACCGGTACCCCCGCCCCTCGATCACCGGCTCGACGTAGGCCTCCTTCCTCTTCTTGGTCGACAGCATCCATGTGGAAGCCAGCGGAACCTCCACATCACGGAACGCCGGGTTCGGGCTCCTCACGGTCCGGGCCCACAGCCAAGCGATTACCGTCAGCTTCCGACCCATGTACGGCCTCAGGTCAGACCGTTCCCTGACCATTTCGGGGGTCACCTCAATCTCCGGATACAGGTGCCCGATCCGGCGCCGGGCCTCTTCGCGCATCCAGTTGCCGTAGTACCGGACATCCTCCGCCAGACCCTGCGCGCCCTTCCACTGCCGCGTGACCAGCTCGCGCCCCGAACGAACCTCGGTGTTGACCGGAGGATCACCGGCGAACTTCGGGGGAATTTCGATCATTGCCTTGTTGATCAGCACCGCGACCGGATTGAGGTCGCTGGCGTAAGCCTCCAGCCCAAGCCTCTGGGCCTCCAGTGGAAGCGCTCCGCCGCCGGCGAACGGGTCGTGGAATGCGGGCAGCTGATCCGGGTTGAACAGCTCCAGCGCGCGGGGATGGTCTACGTTGTCGTTGCAGGTCCGCCGCCAGCTCCAGAGGATCTCCGAACGAGCTTGAGCGAGAAGGTCGTGGTTCGCGGTATTCTCCCACGTGACCAGTTGCTCCAAGAGCCGGAAGAGCCGCTCCCTCTCACTCTCCTGAGCCTCCTTGGTGGGAAACCGCTCGGGAACCGCAGAGGGATCGTCGACCATCTGAGCGAAGATCACCGCGCGCGCCGCCGCGAGGGGACGACGGGCCCACCACAGGTGCAGCGTGCTCGGGTGACCGTGCCGGATGGACTTCTCCCGCCTTGACGCAGCGTTGATCGCGTCCAGGGGCAGAGCTACTTCTATGAGCTTTTTCCGGGCTACCGACATCGGCATGTCCGATCCGTTTACGAAGATTCTCGCCAGACTCTGCGGACGGCGCGTCCGCCACTCACGCGAATGCTCCGCCCGCATATGGCAGGGAGGAGCATCATGCGCACCACTTTCCTCGGCGGGTCAACCGCCCCCGAACCCGTCCTCTTCGAGACGGCTGCAGAGGAAACGTTCCGAAGGTACGGGCGCACCTGGAAGCCCGCCACCCTCCAAGTCAATGAGGTCTACTTGAGAAACCAGATTCTGCCCTGGTTCCAAGGACGCCCGGTGGCCGAAATCACCCGCGCCGAGGTCCGACAGTGGTTCGGCACGCTGCGCGCCACGCCCGCCGCCGCCAACCGCTCCCTGCCGATTGTCTCCGTCATCCTTCGGCAGGCGGAGGTCTACGGCTATCGGCCGGAGAGGAGCAATCCTTGCCTGCGGATCCGGCGCTACCCCGAGCAGAGAAGGGAGCGGTTCCTGACCCCCGGCGAGACTCGCCGTCTGGGCAAGGTGCTGACCGACGCCCACTCGCGGGCACCCCTTCAGGTGGCCATCGTCCGACTGCTCATGCTGACGGGGTGCAGGCAGAGCGAGATCAGAACGCTGGATTGGCGGGACTATCGCCAAGGTCATCTGTTCCTGCGCGACAGCAAGACCGGGCCGAGGACGGTCTGGCTCTCGTCGTCGGCCCGCGACGTGCTCAACCGGTTGCAGCGGACAGCCAGGTTCGTCTTCCCAGCGGTCGGTCGTCCCGGGCCGATGTCGACGGAGACCCTGTACGGGTCATGGCGGCGGATTCGCGTCGACGCCGATCTCGGTGACCTTCGACTGCACGATCTCCGTCACAGCTATGCAAGTTTCGCGCTTCGAGGCGGTGAGTCCGTGGTCATGATCGGTCGGCTGCTTGGTCACCGGGACCCGGACACCACGCTCAAGTACACGCACTTCGGGGACGAGATGCTGAGGGAGGCCGTCGAGAGCGTCTCCAAGGCACTCGGGGGCTGAACGATGGCCGTGCCGAGCTTCGAACGATTTGTCGAGGGGTCATGGAAGACTGCCTGCTTCGACCGCTGCAAGCCGTCCACCAGGCGCCGCATGGACAGTGCGCTTCGCACGCAGTTGCTACCCATGTACGGTGAACGGCGGCTCGACGAGATCAACTCGTCTGCCATACACACGTGGTTCGACCTCTACAGCCAGACGGCGCCCGCCGGGGCAAATCGGGTTCTCGACATCCTCAGGCAGATCTTCAACTACGCTATCGAGTGTGGCCACCTGGACTCGAACCCGGCCCGTGGCGTGAGACACAATCCTAGGCCCAGGGTCACGCGCTTCCTGTCGCAGGAAGAGGTACGCAGGGTGTATGCTGCCCTGGATGCCCACCGCGGTCGAGGATCCGGCCAACAGCAGGCAGACATCATACGCCTCCTCCTCCTTACCGGATGTAGGAAAGGCGAACTGGTGGAGCTCCGCTGGAAGGAGGTCGGTGATGGCGTGCTCCGGCTGGCCGACAGCAAGACTGGACCACGAACGGTCTTCCTGAGCCGGGCAGCCCAAGCCCTGATTGCGCGGCAGCGGCGGACCGGCGGCCCCTACGTCTTCCCATCGCCGAAAGATGGATCCCGGCCTCGCTCCAGCGAGCTGTCTCTGTGGCGGAAGGTCCAGCGCGAGGCAGGAATCGAAGACGCGCGCCTTCACGACCTGCGGCACACCTTCGCGAGCCACGCGGTGATGCGGCGCGTCTCCCTTCCGGTCCTGTCCCAGCTCCTCGGCCACAGCCGCGACCGGATGGCAATGAGATACGCGCACGTCGGCGACCGTGAGGCCGAGGAAGCAGCCGAGAGAATCGGCACCGGGATTGCGGCGCTCTTGGGGGATATCGGCTGACGTTCAGCCGCGAAGCACTGGATGCCAAGGAGCCGCTAGCCGTGCTAGAGTGTTGACCGCAGCCCTTCGGTGACCGCAGACTTGTTAGCGGTTGTTCTGCGACTCTTCGGGGCGACCATACGACCATATCATCAGTATGGCTATACATACGAACGGCTCGTCCCATGAAGCGACGAAAGAAACTCATCGAGGTCGCACTTCCCCTTGACGCGATCAACGCTGCGTCGAGACGTGAAAAGTCGATCCGGCACGGCCACCCCAGCACCCTTCATCTCTGGTGGGCACGCCGACCGCTGGCGGCTGCGCGAGCGGTCATCTTCGCGCAGATGGTGGACGATCCATCGGAGGATCCTGATCGATTCCCGACGGAGGAGGCGAGAAGTCGCGAACGGGCGCGCCTGTTCCGGCTGATTGAGGAACTCGTGAAATGGGAGAACACGACGAACCGGGACGTGTTGGAGCGCGCCCGGAGGGAGATCGTCCTGAGCTGGCGAAGGGCCTGCGCAGATAACTCGGACCATCCGCGCGCAACGGAGCTCTTCGATCCCGAGAGGCTTCCCGCGTTCCATGATCCGTTCGCCGGGGGCGGCGCGCTACCGCTGGAGGCGCAGCGCCTGGGGCTGGAAGCGTACGCGAGTGACCTCAACCCGGTGGCGGTGTTGATCAACAAGGCCATGATCGAGATCCCGCCGAAGTTCGCGGGCCGGGAACCGGTGAATGCCGCGGCTCACTCCCGCGAACCAACGAGGCATGGATCTCTGATCGATCGTGAATGGAGGGGAGCACAGGGGCTGGCCGAGGATGTCAGGCACTATGGCGGATGGATGAGGGAAGAGGCACAAAAGCGAATCGGGGACCTGTACCCGAGGGTTGCGGTCACGCCAGAGATGGTGCGGGAGCGTCCTGATCTGAAGCCGTACGCGGGCCGGGAACTCACCGTGATCGCGTGGCTGTGGGCACGCACAGTTCCGAGTCCCAATCCTGCGTTCGGAGATGTGGAGGTTCCACTGGCATCGACGTTCATGCTGTCGACCAAGAGGGGGAAGGAGGCATTTGTTGAGCCGGTGATCCGTGGTCGGGACTACGGGTTCGGGGTCCGAATGGGACCACCGCCTGACCGCGCCGCGACCAGGCAGGGGACGAAACTGTCGCGTGGGGCGAACTTCCGCTGCTTGTTGTCCGGCGTGCCGTTGGCACCAGACTACATCAAGTCAGAGGGCCGTGCCCGCCGAATGGGAGCGCGGCTGATGGCGATTGTGGCGGAGGGGGACCGTGAGAGGGTGTATTTGGATCCGACGGATGACCAAGTGGCGACGGCGCACCGGGCACGACCGACTTGGCGGCCAGAGTTGAGCCAACCCAAGAATCCTCGCTGGTTCTCGCCTCCTGACTACGGTTTTTCGACCTTCGGAGACCTCTTCACCCCTCGCCAACTCGTTGCGCTCACCACCTTCTCCGACCTCGTCGGTGAGGCGACCGAGCGGATCCGGCACGACGCCGTTGCCGCTGGCCTCCCTGACGACGACCGTCCCCTTCGCGACGGCGGCACCGGC
>JAPOOQ010000127.1 GCA_026713345.1 Gemmatimonadota bacterium
CCCCCGCCTCCACCCGCCCCACCACCCGCTGCACGGCGGCCTCCATCGGTCCCTTCACCACCGCAGCAGCCGCCCGCACATGGCCACCGCCCCCCAGCTCGGCGGCGATCACATGCACGTCCACCGGCGGCAGCGAGCGCAGCGACACCTTGATCCGCCCGTCGGCGGTGGTGCGGAAGAGCATCGCGACCTCGACCCCGGCGACGCTCCGCGGCACGTCCACGAAGCCCTCCAGATCGTCCACCGTGGCCCCAAGGCGGTCGTACCCCTCTTTCGGCACCGTCATCCACGCGATGCGGCCGCCCTCGTGCACCGTCAGCGTCGCCAGCGCCTCGCGCAGCAGCTCGAAGCGGCGCGGCCGGAACCGCCCGTACGCCGCGCGGTAGAGCTCCTCCGGCGCCGCCCCCAGCTCGACCAGACGCGCTGCGATCCGCAGGCACGCCGGGTCGGTGTTCGTGAAGCGGAAGCCCCCGGTGTCGGTCAGCACGGCGATGTAGAGCGCGCGGGCGATGGCGGCGCTCCACGGTCCCCCCGCCCGGTCGATCAGTTCGAAGACGAGCGCGCCCGCCGCGCAGGCCTGCCGGTCGAGGAGGACCACCCCCTCGATGGGGTGCTTCCCCTGCGGGTGGTGGTCGATCACCACCTTGGGGAGATCGCGGATCAGCGACTTCACCTTCCCGATCCGCGGGACCTCGGCCGTGTCCACCACCACCGCCAGATCGGCCTCCCGGCAGCGGCGCACCGCCTCTTCGCTCGCCGCGGCAACCACCCAATCCGGATCCGGAAGCAGGAAGGCGAAGGGTTCCGGGAACGGAGTCGGGTTGACGATCCACGCCTCGGTCCCACGAGCCCGCAGGAACGCCGCGAGCGCCACCCCCGACCCCGCCCCGTCCCCGTCCGCGTTCGCGTGCGTGGTGATGACCACCGACCCGGCCCCGTCCAGCATCTCCAGAATGCGGTCGAGGAGCTCCGCGCGGCCGCCGCTCACGTCCCCCACCCTCACCCCACCCACCCCCTCAGCACCCCCAGCACCTCCGCCGCCCGCCCGGCCAGCTCCTCACGCCCCCCCGCGTTCTCCACGACCACGTCCGCCCGCCGGCGCTTCTCGCTCGCCGCCAGCTGGGCCTCCATCACCGTAGCGGCCTCGGCCTCGCCCAGCCCCCGCGTCTCCACGATCCGACGCAGCCGCACCCCGGCCGGCGCGTCCACGACAACCACCACGTCCACCTCGCCCTCCATCCCCGTCTCGAAGAGCAGCGGGATTTCCCACACCACCACCTCCGCGCCCGCCTCGCGCTGCTCCGCGGTCCATTCGTCCCGCAGGCGCCTCACCTCGGGGTGTACGATCGCCTCCAGAGCGCGCAGCGCCTCCTCGTCGCGGAAGACGATCGCCCGCACGGCGGCCCGGTCAAGCATGCCGTCCTCGCGGATCACTCCCGGCCCGAAGAGTTCCGCAATCCCCGCCAGCGCATCGGTCCCTGGCGCCACCGCCACCCGCGCCAGCTCGTCCGCCGACACCACCGGCACATCCGCCCCGCGCCACAGCTCCGCGACGGCGGACTTCCCCGCCGCCACGTTGCCGGTCAGGCCGACGACAAGCATTTCAGCCTCAGCCACCACCGCCGAAGACCAGCGACAACCCGAGCGCCAGCCCCGTGTTGAAAATCACGTTCCCGCAGAGCACCGCCGTCATGACCGCGGCCAGGGAATACCGCATGAACGCCATCGGAATCACCAGAATCTCGTTCGGGAGCGGCACGAAAGCCGCGTACAGGAAGAGCAGTCCGAGCGGCAGCAGCCGGTGGCGGTTGTGGAGAGCCTCCGCGCGGGCCCGGAAGCGAGCCAGACGGTGGTCCGCCAGGTGCCGGGTGGCGTCGCCGATCAGGTACCCGAGCAGGTCGCCCCCCGTCATCCCCAGCGCAATCGTCGCCAGGGTGGGCACCGGCTGGAAGCCCGATTCGATGAAGAACGGGTAGAAGGCCGCGATCGGCACCGGCCACACCAGGTTGAAGCCGCTCACCACCGAAGCGAGGAACAGCCCGGGATACCCCGCGGCCGCCGCCGCATTCCTCGCCCCCTCGATGTCGCCCGCCCGCAGGTTCACCCAGACCATGAAGGCGATCAGCGCGGCGATCGCCAGAATCTTCACGACCGCCGGCACCCGCCGCCTGGGCCCCATCCGCTTCCGCATCTCCGCCGACCAGGTGACGAAACGCGCGATCTCGTCAGCCGGGGGCACCGCGTCCGGCTCGCCGTACGCCGTCTCGAGCCGCCACCGCATGTATGCCTTCGACGGGAGGGGCAGGAAGGGGGGGCGCCGGTACCAGTCCCGGGGCCGGAAGGCCCATGAGGCCGACAGGAGTGCGGGCCACAGCCAGGGGCGCCGCAGCGCCAGCAACAGGAATGGGCGAAGCATGCCGATCAGTAAATGCCCCGGGGCCGGGACCCTGGACTGCGACGCGGCCGGTTGCCTGGATCCGGGCCAGCCAGCTTGCCGGAATCCGCCGCCGGACCGCATGCATCATCCGCAAAGCACTCGCCGTAGATCGTCTCCACGCTCTCCGCCTCCTCCGCCGTGAGCAACTTGAACTCGCGGCGGCGCGCGCGCGCCGAAAGGGCACCCTGATTCTGGCGCAGCAACCGGGCCAGCAGGTCCAGGGTCCCCTCCGGCATGTCTGCGATCTCCTCCTGGACGCGCGCCCGGAATTCGTCGTACCTCTCAAGGTAGTCGACTTCGACGGGAAGGTCGCGGATGACCGTCTGCTCCACGCACCGGTAGAGGAACTCGGCGTGCCGCGTGGCATCGAAGAAGCGGTAGTGGTCGGCCGTCTCGTTGAGCACCTCGACGTTGTCGCGCTCCGTTGCGCGCCAGTCCACGTGGGGAAGCAGTCGCGACGAATAGCTGGCGAGCACATCGCGGTATTTGGCCAACCGGTCCAGCATGGCGATGCTGACCGGGAACACGAGGCCCGGCGGATTGAATCCGGACCGGGCGAGCACATGATGCACGAGCCAGCGATGGATGCGGCCGTTCCCGTCCTCGAAGGGATGGATGTACACGAACCCGAACGAGAGCGCGGCCGCGGACACAACCGCGTCCACACCCGATCTTTCGGCGCTTGCCGCGTATTGGACGACGCCCCGTATGAGTTCGGGGAGGTCGTCGTGACGAGCGCTGATGTGCTCCGGAATGGGCGCACCCGTATTCCGGTCCCGGCTCCCGACCCACCCGCCATGCGTCCGCAACCCGAGCCGTACGAACCTCCGATCGCCGATCAGGCCTTCCTGTAACGCAGCGAGCGTATCGGGCGTCAGCGGAGCGCGGCCCGCCGCGCCGATGGCCCAGCCCCAGCGCATCGCCCGGTGTTGTGAGGGTCGTTCCCCCTCCATGTCGAACGAGGCACGGCTGTCCTGCAGAAGCATGAACGCCGCCGCCCGCCGGATGACGTCGGGATGCGTTCGCCCGATGACCTCCCGCGCTCTCTGGTCCAGTCCCAGCGCCACGTAGCGGTCGAGCTCCCTTGTCCGCCTTGCCAGCGGGCAGAACTTCCGTGATCCCGGCAGGTTGTCACGGACCCGGTGACGACTCGAGACCGGCCCGGTCGGCGCAGCGAACTGGCGGTCGGGATCCACCGCCAGTACGGCCTTTACCTTGCCTGCATTCGGCACATCCAGCCGATCACCCGTCAGCCATTCGTAGAGGAACCAGATGCGCCTGGCATAGGCGCCCGTGGGTTGATCGCGGACCATCCGTGCCAACTCTCCGGGATCGACCACGCGAAAGAGAGATGCCAGCACGCCGAGGCTCACTCCCTCCCACTTGAGGGCGAACTCCAGGTGGCCGTAGAGGGTGTCTTCCACGGCATGCCTGGGCGTGAGCATCAGCCATTCGGGCGTAGAGTCCGGATGATGTCTTTCAGCGATCGCCGCCAGGCGGGACGGTAGAGGGATCCTGAGGTCGTACCGGGCCGCGAGGGCGGCGTACCCGGCGGGACTTGCGGGCTCGGGAACGGATTGACTCAGGAGCCGCCAGTACCTCTCACGATTTGCAGAAAACATTCACCACCAGCCTGGTTCTTGAGAAAACAATCACTATATCCGAAAAACAATCACTCTAGCACTCCCATTGTGAAAACTCATCACCAACGATGTGGACGCGGACTGAAAAGAACAAGTATCTTCCCCCATGCCCAACCGCCTCGCCGCCGAGACCAGTCCCTACCTGCTCCAGCACGCCGACAATCCCGTGGACTGGTACCCGTGGGGCGGCGAGGCGCTGGCCCTCGCGCGGGAGCACGACCGCCCCATCCTGCTCTCGATCGGCTACTCTGCGTGCCACTGGTGCCACGTCATGGAGCGCGAATCGTTCGAGGATCCGGAGACGGCGCGGGCGATGAACGGCGCCTTCGTGAACATCAAGGTCGACCGCGAGGAACGGCCCGACATCGACTCGATCTACATGGGCGCGGTGCAGGCGCTGACCGGACACGGGGGCTGGCCGCTGACCGCCTTCCTCACCCCCGAGGGAGTCCCCTTCTACGGGGGGACCTACTTCCCGCCCGAGCCCCGTCACGGCATGCCGTCCTTCCGGCAGGTGCTGGCCGGGGTCGGCGAGGCGTACCGGAACCGCCGTGACGAGGTCGCCCGCGCCGGCGCCCAGCTGACCGGCGCCCTGACCCGCAGCACCACCCAACCGCATCCCCCGATCGGCCCGGAGGGCACGTCGGGCCGCCGTCTGATCGAACACGCAGTCGGCGCAGCCGGGCGCAGCTTCGACCCCACCCACGGCGGGTTTGGCGGTGCGCCCAAGTTCCCCCAGCCCGTCTTCCTGGACTTTCTGCTGCGGACCGGCGGACCCCGGTCGCCCGGCGTCTCGATGGCGGTGCATACGCTGTCGCGGATGGCCGCGGGCGGGATTCGCGACCACGCCGGGGGCGGCTTCCACCGCTACTCCGTCGACGCGCGCTGGCTGGTCCCGCACTTCGAGAAGATGCTCTACGACAACGCCCTCATCGCGCGGGCGCTGACCCGGGCCCACCTCCTCGGCGCCCACCACCTCGGCCCGGTCGCGGAGGAAACGCTGGACTACGTGCTCGAGGACCTCACGTCCCCCGAAGGCGCCTTCCATTCGGCCCGCGACGCCGACTCGGAGGACGAGGACGGCGCCCACGAGGAGGGCGTTTTCTACCTCTGGACCCCGGCCGAGATCCAGGGGCTGCTCGGCCCCGACGAGGCCCGGCTCCTGGCGCGCGTATACGACGTGAGCGACAGCGGCAACTTCGAGGGGCGGAACATCCTGCACCTGCCCTACGACCTCGACGCCGTGGCCCGCCAGGAGGGGGTCGCGCGCGAAGAACTCGACCGCGTGTTGAAGGGCTCCCTCGCCACGCTGAAGGCGCACCGCGCCGGCCGCCCCGAGCCGTTCCGCGACGAGAAGATCCTCACCTCCTGGAACGGCCTCGCCATCCGCGCGCTCGCCGAAGCCGGTCCCGCGCTGGGGCGCCCCGACTACACCCGCGCGGCGGAGCGGGCCGCGAGTTTCCTCCTGGACACGGTGCGGCGCGAGGGGCGCCTCTTCCGCGTCCTCGCAGCCGGCCGCGTCCACATCGAGGGCTTCCTCGAGGACTACGGCGCCCTGGGCAACGCCTGCCTGTCCCTCTACGAGGCCACCCTCGACCCGGGCTGGCTCTCCGAGACGGCCTGGATCGCCGACCAGACGATCGCCCGCTTCTGGTCCCCCGCGGACGGGCTCTTCCACGACGCCGACGCCGACGCCGACGCCCTCGTCCTGCGGCCCCGGGACATCATGGACAACGCGATGCCCTCCGGGAATTCGCTGGCGGCGGAACTCCTGGCCCGCTCTGCTGTACTGACCGGATCGGCGGATCACGCCGAGGTTGCCGACGCGGTGGTGGCCCGCGAACGCGGCGCCATGGAGCGCTACCCGGCGGGAGTGGGGCGGCTGCTCACGGTGGCGCTGCTGCGCGAGACGCCACACGTCGAGGTGACGGTGGTGGGGGCGCGGCAGGCGGGCGACGGCATGCTCCTGCGGGCGCATCGGTGCCCACTGCCCAACCGCACCATCGCCGGGGGCGACCCGGAGGATCCCGCGGTGGCGGCCCTGCCCGCGATGGAGGGCCGCCTCAACGCTGCGGGAAGCGCCTTCGTGTGCGTGGGCTCGACCTGCTACGAGCCCGCAAATTCGCCCGGGCAACTGGACGCGGTGCTCCGCCGTGCCCAATCTGTTATTCTGGAGTCCTGAGCGTCCCCCGCAGCCTGCGGACGCCGCAACAACGGAGAACATGTCGACACTGGAACACGACCTGGGCGCCGACGTCGAATCGGACCTTCCCGACCCCCGGACGCTGCTGGCCTGGTACCGCACCATGGTCACGGCCCGGGCGCTGGACGACCGCGAAGGACAGCTGTACCGGCAGGGCAAGGTCTTCTTCCAGATCGCGGGCGCCGGCCACGAAGCGATCCTGGTCGCGCTCGCGCACGGACTTCGGCCCGGGTCGGACTGGTTCTACCTCTACTACCGCGATCGCGCGCTGGCGCTGGCGCTCGGCGTCACACCGGTGGAACAGCTCCTCCAGGGAATGGGCGCCGAGGCCGACCCCGCGAGCGGCGGGCGCCAGATGCCGGCCCACTTCGCCGATACCCGCCACAACATCGTCTGCCCCTCTTCGCCCACCGGCACCCAGTTCCTGAACGCGGTGGGCACGGCCGAGGCGGGGCTGCGCGCGACCATCGCGCCCGAGCTGCGCCACCACGTCACCTCCTTCGCCGAAGACGAGATCGTGGTGTGCACCGCGGGCGACGGCACCACATCCGAAGGCGAGTTCTGGGAGGCGCTCAACACGGCCTGCAACCTGAAGCTGCCCGTCCTCTTCGTCATCGAGGACAACGAGTACGCGATCTCCGTCCCCGTCGAGGTGCAGACCGCCGGCGGGAACGTGTCGCGGCTGCTCACCGGGTTCCCGGACCTGAAGATCGTGGAGTGCGACGGCACCGACCTGCTGGAGAGCTACCGCGCGTCAAGCGAGGCGATCACGTGGTGCCGCCAGCGGCGCGGCCCGGCGCTCCTGCACGCGCACACCACGCGCCCCTACTCGCACTCCGCCTCCGATGACGAGTCCGCCTACCGTTCCTCCGACGAGCGCGCCGAGCAGGAACGCCGCGATCCCCTCCCGAAGGCACGGCGCCTGCTGATCGACATGGAGGTCGCCACGACCGCGGAACTGGACCGCATGGAAGCGGATGTGAAGGCGGCCGTGGCCGCGGCTGCCGACCAGGCGCTCGAGCACCCGCAACCGTCGGCGGACACGGCGACGAAGTGGCTCTACTCGGAGACCGTCGACCCCACCGGCCGGCAGTTCGACACCGAGGACCGTCCCGCCTTCGCGGACGACCGCCCGCTGACCATGGTCGACCTGCTCAACCGCTGCTTGCGGGACGAAATGGAGCGGGATCCGCGCATCGTGGTCTTCGGCCAGGACGTGGCCGACGTGTCGCGCGACGAGGCGGCCGGCGAGGTGAAGGGCAAGGGCGGCGTCTTCATGGTGACTCACGGCCTGCAGAGGCGCTTCGGCGACAACCGCGTCTACAACGCGCCCCTCGCCGAGGCCAACATCATCGGTCGGGCGGTAGGGATGGCCACACGGGGCCTCAAGCCCGTGGTGGAGATCCAGTTCTTCGACTACATCTGGCCCGGATTCAACCAGCTGCGCAACGAGCTGGCCACCATGCACTACCGCTCGGCCGGAAAGTGGTCGGCGCCCGTCGTCGTGCGGACGACGTACGGCGGCTACATCAAGGGCGGGATCTACCACTCGCAGACCGGGGCGACGCTCTTCACCCACACGCCCGGGCTGCGCGTCGTGCTGCCGTCCAACGCGCTGGACGCAAATGGCCTTTTACGTACAGCCATCCGCTGCGACGACCCCGTCATGTTCCTGGAACACAAGCACCTCTACCGGCAGGTCCACAACAAGAGTCCGGATCCGGGCCCGGACTTCATGATCCCATTCGGCAAGGCGAAGGTGGTGCGCAAGGGGCGCGACCTGACGGTCGTGACCTGCGGCGCGCTCGTGAAGCGGACGATGGACGCGGCGCGGGTCGCGGAGGACCGGCACGGCATCAGCACCGAGGTGATCGACCTCCGGACGCTGTCGCCGCTCGACATGGAGACGGTGGCCGACTCGGTGCGCCGCACCAACAAGGTGATCGTCGCGCACGAGGACGCGCTCTCATTCGGGATCGGCGCCGAGGTGGCCGCCCGGATCGCGGACGAGCTATTCCCGTGGCTGGACGGGCCGGTTCGCCGCGTGGCCGCGCTCGACACCTGGGTGGCGTTCTCACCGAAGCTCGAGAAGGCGATCCTGCCCCAGCCGGACGACGTGCTGGACGCGATCCTCAGACTCGCGGGGTACTGAACACCCCTTCCAGCGCCCCGATCGCCCGTTCCTCCGACTCCGAATTCTCGATCACGCGGTCGGCCAGGTACTCGATGTTGTCGAGCGGTGCCTCGCCGGCCAGCGACTTGATCTGCACCTCGGCCAGCCCGCCCAGCGCCCTGCCCACCGCCTGGGCCTCCCGCACGAACTCCTGACCGATCGCGGCCAGAGCCCCCTGCGCGCCGGCGATCACCATGTCGGCCTTGCCGGAGAGCTCCTCGAGCCGGCGGGTCTCCTCCAAGTCCCGGTTGTAACGGTCCATCACCGCCAGCCGGGCGTCGCACTCGTTGTAGAAGTTGAGGAGTACGTCGGCACGGCGATTCAGCTTCCCCAGCGCGAGCCGGAGCTTGGACCGGAGTTCCGTGGCCACCTCGAACTGCCCCCGGGCCAGCTCGTTCTCCGGGCTCTGCTCCATGCGAACCTTCCAGTACGCGACCGAGCGCCCGGCCTGGTCCAGGGCGCGTGTGAGCGATTCCCGCGCCTTCCCCCACTCCGTATCGCCCCCGAGCGTTTTCGACCGGTGTGACTCGATGGCCTCGCGAAACTGCTTGACCGCGAACTGGTGGACGGTCTGCAGCATCTCCGAATCGCCCTCCCTGTACGCCTTGAGCCGGTAGGACACCTGCATCCGGCGACCGAAGATCCAGCCGGCGGCACCCAGCGCCAACAGCGGGAACGCGGCCAGGGGTGTGGCCATCACGGAAACCACCGAAGCGGTGACGACCGTCGCGGCGAACACGGCGATCCACGGCTCCGCCCCCGATTCCCGCATCTCCTGCTCGAAGCAGCGGCGCGCGAGGTCGTCCAGCGACCCCGAAAGCTGAATCCCCGTCATCCGACCACCTCCACGATCCCTCCGTCCAGATTGCGCACGTCCCCGTAGCCCTCCGCGCTGAGAAGCTTCGCCACCTCCAGGCTCCTCACGCCGGTGTGGCAGTACACCACCACGGGGCGGTCGCGCGGGATCTCGTCGAGGCGGCCGGGCACCTCGCGCATCGGGACCAGCACGGCCCCCATGTGCGCCAGGTTCATCGTGTTCCACTCCATGGGTTCACGCACATCAAGGAGGAAGGGGCGCGGCGAGCCCGCCAGCACGTCGTCCAGCTCCTCCGCGCCGACATGCCCCACCCCCCCCTCCGCCCCGTCCTGCCCGGGCTCCATCCCGCAGAACACCTCGTAGTCGATCAGCCCCGTCTGGGTTGGCGCGTCTCCACACACCGGACAGTCGGGATCGCGGCGAATCTCCAGCTCCCGCCACCGGTAGGCCAGCGCGTCGAAGATCTGGAGCCGGCCGATCATCGGCTGCCCCACGCCCAGAATGAGCTTGATCGCCTCCATCGCCTGGGCCGCGCCGATCACCCCGGGCAGCGCGCCGAAGACGCCCGCTTCCGCGCAGTTGGGGATCAGCCCCGGCGGCGGGGGTTCACGGAAGAGGCAGCGGTAGCACGGCCCCCCCTCCGTCGCGAAGACCGCGAGCTGGCCCTCCCAGCGGTAGACCGACCCATAGACGTTCGGCTTTCCGGTCAGGACGCAGGCGTCGTTGACGAGGTAGCGCGTCGGGAAGTTGTCGCTGCCGTCCACGACCACGTCGAAGCGCGACACGATATCGAGCGCGTTGTCCGACGTCAGCCGCAGCGCGCCGGTCTCGATCCTCACATGCGGGTTGACGTCGTGCAGGCGGGAGCGCGCCGAAGCGACCTTGGGGGCACCCAGCCCCGCCGTCCCGTGCAGGATCTGCCGCTGCAGATTGGTCACGTCGACCACGTCCGGGTCCACGATCCCCAGCGTGCCCACCCCGGCCGCCGCCAGGTAGAGCGCCGCCGGCGACCCCAGCCCACCGGCCCCCACCAGTAGCACCCGGGCGCCCTTCAGCCGCTCCTGTCCCTCCCGGCCCACCTCCGGCAGGACCAGGTGGCGGGCGTAGCGGGCCAGCTCCTCCCGGGTCAGCGACCCGGCGCCGTCACCACCTGCCGCCACGTCTCCTGCCTTCCCCGAAGCCGAACTGCACGCCCACGCTCAGAATCGGCCAGTACTTGACCAGGTCCCCCACGTCGCTGCGCATGTCATCCTCCTCGGTCCGCAGATCACGGCGGAAGCGGCGCGACGCGAGCACGCGCCCGTCGCCGGTCGCGCTCATCGCCAGGTCCGGCTCGTCCAGGAAGGCCACGCCCGCGTCCAGGAAGAGGCCGACACCCCTGCCCACGTGCTGTCCCAGGCCGACCAGCACGTACGGCGCCCACGACTCGGAAACAAGGGTAGTGGACAGCCTGGTCACCTCCGGCGCGGTGTATGTGCTACTGCCGATGTCGATTTCGGCGCCGTCCGCGTACGTGATCGCGTACACGGGGTCGCGCTTCTTGTATAGGACCCCGCCACCGAGCCGGAAGTTGCCCACGGCCAGGTCGGCGCCCAGCGTGTAGACCGACCTGGGAACCGCCAACGTGCCGGTCCGGTTGTCCGCCAGACGCGAAAAGGACGTGATGTCGGCGTCGAAGCCCATCAGGCCCGCGCCCGCGCGCAATGAGAACACGTTGTTGGTGATCAGAACGACCTCGGCGCCGTGGCCGAGCGTGCCGGTGCGGGCGCCGATCGTCAGGTCCTGCAGCGCGTGCGCAGGAAGGGGCAGGATCGCTGTCGCAGCAGCGATCGCCAGGGGAGTGAGAAGGACTGTGCGTCGTTTCATTGGACCTCCGTCAGGGTAGTGGTGAATACTCCAGCCTTATCGTCCCAGGCCGAACCGCAAGCCGATGCTTACGATGGGCCAGTAGTTGATCCACGCGCCAGCGTCGTCCCGCACCTCCCGCTCTTCGAGCTCAAGATCATCCAGAAACGGCTGCGATGCGAGCAGTGCGTCGTCGCCCGTGGCGGTCATCGAGAAGCTCGCGTCGGGAAGGATCACCGCCCCGATGTCGGCGAAGAACCCGAGCCCGCGCCCGGAGTGCGACCCGAAGCCGAGCAGCAGGTACGGCGCAGTCCCCGCCCAGGAGAATCCGGTGGTGAGGGTGGCGACCTCCGGCTCGGTGTACGTGCCCGCGCCGATATCGATGCTCGCGCCCTGGTCGAGGGTGATGCGGTAGGTGGGGTCCTCCGACTTGATGAGCAGGCCCGCGCCGGCACGCAGCCCCCCCAGGGAGACGTCCGCGCCGAGGGTGTAGAACGCCTTCGGGAAGAACAGCCTGGCGGTGCGGTGGTCTGCGAGGCCGAAACGGCCGGTCATGTCGAGGTCGAAGCCGAGCAGCCCGGCCCCGCCCCGGACCGTGATGCCGCTCCCCACGGGAATCGCGACCTCGGGCCCGATCCCCAGCGTTCCAACGCGGCCGCCCACCGAGATGCCTCCCTGCAGGGCGTGGGCGGGCTGGGCTGCTGCCAGAAGCGGCAGTGTGCAGGACAGGATCAGGCGGATTCGTTTCAAGTTGTGCTCCATACTGTGAGGGTCATGCCGAACTGTGATGGACGAGCGGAGCCCGTTGGCAATCCCGGGAATCCAGGGTGGCAACCCCTGGGCCCCGGGCGGTATTCAGAATACTGTAACCCCACACCTACGCCGATGCGCGGAAACAGGTTCCGGAGAGATTACTACGAAGCACATAGTTGACTTGGCGGAGAACACGCTGTATCATTGATACGAAGATTTTCGTGACTTGCCATCGCGCACGAGCACGATGTCCGATGAGCCGCGGCGGGCAGGAAAAGGAATCGAGTCATGCGAAACAGTTTGCTTTCCAGGGTCACGATCCCCCTTGCTACCATGCTCGCCCTGGCCACCTGCGGCACCGACTCAAGCCCCCCCACTGCCGGGCCGGACACCGTCGTCGAAACCATCGGCGACACCACCGTGGTCCGCACCCTCTCCGGGAGCGTGTGGGGCGCGGAAGCCACCCTTGTTCCCGAGATCACCATCGGCAGGCTCGAAGGCGCCGACGAGTACATCTTCGGCTGGATCTGGTCGATCGCGGTGGACGACGACTGGAACGTGTACGTCTTTGACGAACAGGCCCATCACGTTCAGGTCTACGACTCCGCCGGCGTGTACGTGGAGACGCTCGGGGGACGGGGAGAGGGGCCGGGCGAATTCAGCCGCGCCGAGGCCATTGCGATGTTGCCCGACGGACGGCTGGTCGTGCGGGATCCCGGCAACATGCGGGTCCAGGTGTTCGGCCCCGGCCCGGGGGAGCGGGACGAATGGCGGTACAACTCCGGCAACGCCTATTCCATGGGCCCCCTCTTCACCGACGGCCTCGGTCGCACGTTCGTGGAGACGCGCGACATGTCGCGGACGGACTTTTCCATGCACCTTGTCGTCCTGGGCCCCGACGGAACGCCCCTTGACACAATGCAGCTGCCATCCAGCGGGTTTGAGCAGGCGACCCTCACGGCCGTCACCCCGGACGGAAGGGGTTCGTCGAGTGGGAATGTCCCCTTCTCGTCCCGATTCATCTGGAC
Source organism: Gemmatimonadota bacterium (assembly GCA_026713345.1). Taxonomy (GTDB): domain Bacteria; phylum Gemmatimonadota; class Gemmatimonadetes; order Longimicrobiales; family Gaopeijiaceae; genus Bin94. The sequence goes on from JAPOOQ010000127.1 coordinate 12,900, forward strand.
GGTTCATCCGAACGGCCACTTCCTGACCGGAATCTCCTCGTCATACCGGATCAACGTCCCCGGCGACGACGGCGTGCTGCGAATCGAGCGAGCCTACGATCCGGTACCCGTGTCGGCGGGCGAGCGGGACCACCAACACGAACGCTTGACCCGAGGCATGCGCAACACCCAGCCGAACTGGAGCTGGAACGGTCCCCCGATCCCCGATCACAAGCCGGCCTTCCAGGCGCTTCTGGCTGGCAAGGGCGGACGCATCTGGGTGATGTTGTCGACCGAGGGGCAGGCCATTGAGAACGAGAACTACGACCCGGACAATCCCCGGTCGGCCCCTTTGTTCTGGCGCGAAGCGCTTCGCTACGATGTTTTCGAGCCCGATGGCACCTACCTGGGGGTGGTGGTCCCCCCGGAAGACTTCGACAACCTGCCGCTCCCGGTCTTCGACGGGGACCGCGTGTGGGCGGTGACCACCGACGAGGTAGGCGTCGAGCGGGTGGTGCGCTACCGGATCGTGGTGGGTGACCCGGAATGAATGCGAAGCGTTGCGTAGGGAACATGGCGACCAGAATCACGCCGCTCCTCCTGGTCCTGGCCGTGGCCGCCGCCTGTGGCGCCGACGCGGGTCCGACCCCGACCAACCCAAGTGTCGTTGTCGAAACCATCGGCGACACCACCGTCGTCCGCACCCTCTCCGGGAGCGTGTGGGGCGAGGAGGCCACCCTGGTCCCCGAGGTCACGATCGGCCGGCTGGACGGCACCGACGAATACCTCTTCGGCAACATCTACGCCATCACGGTGGACGACGATGGGCGGGTGTACGTCCTGGACGGACAGGCCAGGGACCTCCGCGTCTACGACTCGGAGGGCACCTACCTGGAGACGATGACGAGGCGCGGAGAAGGGCCGGGTGAGCTCAACAACGCCATGTCGGTCGCAGTCCTGCCCGACGGGCGCATCATCGCGCACGACGTCGGGGACATGTTCGTAAAGGTCGTGGGACCATCGACCGCGGACCGGGAGCACTGGGCTTTCCCGGCGGGCGCCTTCGTCATCCCCGTCAAGCCGCTGCGCATCGACCGGAACGGCCGCATCCTCGTGGCATCCGCCGGAAGCTCGTCCGGGGACATCATCGAGTACGTCAGGGTCATGGGCCCGGACGGCCAACTCCTGGACTCGCTCTCCCCCCCGGGCGTCGGCTTCGAGCCGCCCTCCGTAGAAGTTCGCCTTCCCTTTGTGATGAACGGCCGGACAACGGCGTCACGAAGCGTCCCGCTCACGGCCCGTCACTATTGGACCGTGCGTCCGAACGGTCGTTTTGTGACCGGGATCTCGAGCGACTACCGCATTGACCTGCAGACCGATGATGGCGTGTTGCGCATCGAGCGCAGCTGGGAGCCGGTCCCCGTATCGGAGGCCGAACGCGGCTACCATCGCGAAGTCGTCACCGCGGGATTGAGACGCACCCAGCCCGACTGGAGCTGGAACGGGCCGCCGGTCCCCGAGACGAAGCGGCCCTTCCGCGGGATTGTGGCCGGCCGGGACGGACGCATCTGGGTCCAGCTCTGGACGGAGGCGCACCCGGTCGTCAACGAGGATCACGACCCGGACGACCCGCGCTCGCAGCCGGTGTCGTGGGAGTCACCGGTGCGATACGACGCGTTCGAGCCCGATGGCACCTACCTGGGCGCACTCGCCGTCCCCGAAGGCTTCCTCGCCTCACCGGCAGTGCCAATCTTCGATGGCGAGCATGTGTGGGCGGTAAGCCGGGACGAACTGGGCGTCCAGCGGGTGGTGCGCCACCGGATCGTGGTGGGCGGGGGGTAACGGGAAGCCACAGCTACGCTTCCCGTTTTGACAGCAACGGTCCCAATCTCCATCGTCGTCTGACTGGCAAACGTGAAAGCACCGGAGATCGAATGTCGACGAGGACCGCGGTAACCGTTCTGGCCACGGCTGTCCTGGCCGCTTGCACCGCAGATGACCCTGCGCCGTCCAACGGAAGCGAGCAGCGGCACGAACAGGTGGTAGAAACGCGCGGCGACACCACCGTGGTGCGCACCCTGTCGGGCAGCGTGTGGGGTGCGGAAGCCACCCTCGTGCCGGAGTTTGCGATCGGTGAACTGGACGGGCCGGAGGAGTACCTGTTCGGAACAATCCGCTCTTTCGCGGTGGACGACTACCGGAACGTGTACGTGTTGGACACACAGGCTCAACATGTCCAGGTCTTTGACTCGGCCGGCACCTATGTGAGGACGCTGGGGGGGCGGGGCGAAGGGCCGGGTGAACTCAGCTCCGCGACTTCTGTCGCCACCTTGCCAGATGGCCGCGTGCTCGTGCACGAAGCGTCCGCCATGCGTATCCAGGTGTACGGTCCCGGGCCGTATGAGACGCAGCGATGGACGTACACCGCGGCCGGCGTACCCACTCCCCCGCGGCCGGTGGAGGTCGACCGCCACGGCCGAACATTCGTCACGACAATTCAGATGAACCCGAGCGGCCGACTCGACCTTCCTTTGATCGAAATCGGTCCGGAGG
>JAPOOQ010000128.1 GCA_026713345.1 Gemmatimonadota bacterium
CTCGGCACGCGCCATCAGCTCCGGGTCGTAGGGGCGGCTCATGTCCGGGAAGCGTTCCTCGCCCGGCATGACCGGGCCCGCCAGCGGAGACTGGAAGCCCAGGTTGATGTGGTCGTCCACCAGCATCAGCGACCCCGAGACCAAGTCGGGACGGATGCCGCCGCTGGCGTTGGTCAGGACGAGCGTCCCGGCCCCCAGCGCCCGTCCCACGCGCACCGGCGCGGCGACGACCTCCGCGCCGAACCCCTCGTAGAAGTGAAACCGGCCCGACTGGAGCAGCACCGGCGTCCCCTCGATCCGACCGACCAGAAAGCAGCCCTCGTGGCCATCGACCGAAGTCCGCGGAAAGCCCGGAAGGCGGCTGAAGTGAATGTGGACCGGATCCTCCACCCGTTCGGCGACCCCCCCCAGCCCTGACCCCAGCACGATGTGCACCTCCGGCCGCTCGCCGCCCCGCTCGAAGAGGATGCGGGCGCACTCGTCGATCGGCGCCCCCCTCAAATCAGCACGCCCGCGATCGCGGCGGTCATGAAGGCGGCGATCGAGCCGCCGATCATCGCACGGAGCCCCAGCTGCGCCAGCTCACGGCGGCGGCGCGGCGCGATCCCCCCGATCCCCCCGATCTGGATCGCGATCGAAGCGAAATTGGCGAACCCCGACAGCGCATAGGCCGCGATCGCCGCCGAGCGCTCGGAGAGCCCCGGCCCACTCATCACCTCCGCGAGCCCCAGGTATGCGACGAACTCCGTCGCGACCGTCTTCAGCCCCATCAGCGAGCCGACCTGGGCCGACTCCGCCCACGGCACGCCCATGACCCACGCGACCGGCGCGAGCAGCCACCCCAGAATCCACTCCAGCGATATCCACTCAACCCCGAACAGCCCCCCGACCCACCCCAGAATCCCGTTCAGCAGCGCGATCATCGCCAGGAACGCCAGCAGCATTCCGCCCACGTTCAGCGCCAGCTTCATCCCCTCACCCGCCCCGCGGGCCGCCGCCTCGATCACGTTCACGTCGGGCTTCTCGAGATTGGTTTGCAGCTTCCCGGCGGTGACCGGCACCTCCTCCTCGGGGAGCATCAGCTTGGCCACGACCATCGCGGCCGGCGCCGACATCACGGAAGCCGCCATCAGGTGTCCCGCAATATCGGGAAACACCCCCGCGAGCATCCCCACGTAGGCCGCCATCACCCCGCCCGCAACGGTGGCGAACCCGCCGGTCATCACCGTCATCAGCTCCGACCGGGTCATCCCGTCGACGAACGGCTTGACCAGCAGCGGCGCCTCGGTCTGCCCGATGAAGATTTTGCCCGCCACGGTCAGCGTCTCCGCCCCGCTCGTCCCCATCGTGCGCTGCATCACCCAGGCGATCCCGCCCACGAGCCGCTGCATGACGCCGAGGTGGTAGAGCAGCGTCATCAGCGAAGCGAAGAAGATGATGGTGGGGAGCACGTTGAAGGCGACGAAGGCACCGGTCCTGGCCACCTGCTGACCCTCGGCCGCGAAGCCGCCGTTGCCGGGATCGCCGATCCCGACCGGGACGTTGTTCCAGACGAGGTCGCCGAAGAGGAACTGCGCACCCTCCAGCGTGTAGCCGACCAGCGCAAGGACCGCATCGTTCGCCGCGTCGAAGACGGTGGCGCCCGCCGGCGTCCGCAGGATGATGAGCGCGAAGATGAACTGCAGCAGCATCCCCCAGATCACCACCCGCCAGGGGATGCGCCGCCGGTTCGAGCTCAGCGCCCACGCGCCCAGCGCCAGCACCCCCAGGCCGAGCAGCCCGCGCAACCGCGCCAGGACGTCCACCGGGGATTGCAGGGCGTTTTCAGCCGCGGAGACGGCCGGCAGCCCGTCGAGCGTGCCTGCCACGCCGCCGGGAAGCGCCGCAATCGCCGCGAGCACCCCCGCGGCCGGATCGAAGAATGAAGACATGGGAGCACCTGGCGGATGGAGTGGCAATGCGGCGACGCGCTACGGCTGGACGCTGTGGCTTTCCACCGTGCCCGCGAGGGGTCGTCGGCAAGCTGCTTACGATACTGCCGACCGCCCGCGCCTGCCAATGCGCGAGCCCGGCTTCGGCCGGCTATCCTTCCACCCGCTCCAACGGCCAGACCTGGATGAACTCCACGTCCATTTCATCCCTCACACGGCCCACAATGTAGTCCTCGCCGATGTGGTAGACTTCCAGCCCCTCCGGGGTCTCGACGAATCCCAGCACCCTTCCTTCAGGATCGAAGACGCACCAGATCACACCGGGCGACTCCTCACCCGGCGGCTCGTATTCCTCGACCCACAGGTGGTCGAGCGCATCGGCCATCATGGAAGCAAAGGCCGGAAGATGGTCGCTGACCGGAACGGGCTCAAAGCCTTCGCGTTCCCTCGCCTGGGTCTCCGAGTCCGCAGTGCTGGGGATCCGCGCCTCGATGTATCCCTCGACATGCGCGTCGGTCGGCGTACGCATCACGTGGTCGCGGCGGACAATGCGGGCCAGCGAGCCGTCCTGCGCGAAAGCCCTGATCTCGTAACGGGTATTCGGGGTGACGACGCTCAGCTCGCCCCAGGCTTCCCGAAGCAACCGCCGCCCGAAGATTACGGTGTAGACGGTCAGGCTCTCTCCATCGAAATGCCGTTCCATGCCGGCGTGGGTGCCCAGGGAACTCTTTAGCTCCCCCTCCGCATCCCTGAGTTCGACCAGCACATCGGTATCGGTGGCAAAGA
>JAPOOQ010000129.1 GCA_026713345.1 Gemmatimonadota bacterium
CCTCGGCCTTCACCGTTACCACGGGAACCCCGCCGGGTGCCGGGGGCGACAGAATCCGGAGCCCGGGCACGGTGGCGAATCCGTCGAGGAGCTTCGCCTTCATGGCCATCTCGTGTCTGTGCACGGCGTCCGTCCCCCGTTCCATGAGGTAACGGCAGCCAGCGAGCAACCCAGCCATGCCCGGGGCGTTGCCGGTGCCCGCCTCCAGCCGGTCGGGCATGGCCTCGGGCATGCGCCGGTTGCGCGAATCCCCACCCGTGCCCCCGCACAGGAGCGAACGCACGTGGACCCCCTCCCGCACCCACAATCCACCCGTTCCCTGCGGGCCCAGAAGCCCCTTGTGCCCGGTGAACGCAACCACGTCGGCCCCCTCGGCCGCCGCCCCGGAGGCCAGGTGCCCGGCAGACTGCGCCACGTCGGCCACCACCACCGCCCCGGCCTCGTGCGCGAGGCGGCAGAGCGCCCGCAGCGGCATCACCGTTCCCAGGACGTTCGAGGCCACGTTCACCGCGAGCACCGTGGCGCCATCCAGCAGGCGGGCCGCCTCGTCCATGTCGATCGCGCCGTCGGGGCTCCCGGACAGTACGCGCACCTCGACGTCCCGCTCCCGCGCGAGGTAGTCCGCGGGCCGCAGCACCGCGTTGTGGTCGTACTGGGAGATGACCAGCACATCCCCCGGACACAGCAGCCCCCACAGCGCCGTGTTGAGCGCGTGGGTGGCGTTCTGCATGAAGGCGATGCGGCCTGGATCGCCGGGCAGGTCCATGACCCGGGCGAGAGCCCGCCGGCAGCGAAATGCGAGCCTGGCCGCCTCGACCGCGCCCGAGTGGCCACCCCTTCCCGGCGTGCAGCCGACTCCGCAGAGGAAATCGGCAACCGCTTCGCCCACTTCCGGAGGGCGAATCGCGGAGGTGGCCGCGTAGTCCATGTAGTGGGCCATGAGCGCAGATCCTGGCTCGGGTAACCGTCATCATGCTTCCCGTGTCAGCCTAATTGCTGAGGTGGCGAATGGACAAGGTGGCCGCCCCCCGCCGCTGCCGCGGCAACCTGCAGGCCGGCCCGGAGGCGAAGGGCCTCGGCCACGGCTCGCTCGCTCAACCGGTCCTCGCGGCCGAGATCCGCGATGGTGCGCGCGACGCGCAGGGTACGGTGTACGGATCGGGCGGAAAGCCGATACCGGCGAACGCCCTCTTCCAGGAGGCTCGCCCCGGCGTCCGACAGGCGGCACACCTGCATGACCTCTTTGGCGGGAACGAGCGCATTCAGCACCGGGCGCCCGGCACGGCGCGCCGCCTGACGGGCCCGGGCGCAGACGACCGCTTCCCGCACGGAGTCGGAGTCCGGCTGCAGGACGTCCGCCGATCCGGTGAGTTGGTCCCAGCCAACCGGGGCGACCGGAATCTGGAGGTCGATGCGGTCGAGGAGCGGGCCCGAGAGACGCGACCGGTAGCGATGCACTTCACGGTCGCGGCAGACGCAGTCGTCTCCGGTCATTCCGCAGGGACAGGGATTCATGGCCGCGATCAGCTGGAAGCGGGCCGGGAACGTCACCGTGTGGCGGACGCGGGCGATGCGCGCGTAGCCGGACTCGATCGGCTGCCGCAGCGTCTCCAGAACTCCGCGGCTGAACTCGGGGAGCTCATCCAGGAAAAGGACCCCCAGGTGGGCCAGACTGATCTCGCCGGGCCGAGGCGGGTTGCCGCCCCCGATCAGCCCGCCGGCGGAGATCGTGTGGTGCGGCGCACGGAAGGGCCGTACGGTCTTGACCGGGTGGTCGCGATCGAGGAGTCCGGCCACCGAATGGACACGGGTCACCTCCAGTGACTCGGTTTCGGAGAGAGGGGGCAGGATCCCGGGTAGGCGCCTCGCCAGCATCGTCTTCCCCGCTCCCGGCGGGCCGGACATCAGGAGACTGTGCCCTCCGGCGGCCGCGATCATCAGCGCGCGCTTCGCCAGCGCCTGGCCGCGCACCTCATTGAGATCGGGCCGGGCGGCGGGAAAGGGCGGGCGTGATGCGACCGACGGGACCGGGGTCCTCTCGCCGCGCAGGATGCCGATCAACTCGTCGAGCGTCCATACCCCGGCAACGTCGATGCCCGGGACTGCCGACGCCTCCCCGGCGTTGCCTCCCGGCACGAAGAGCCGGGTCCGCCCGTCGGCGCGACAGCTCATGGCCAGCGCGATCGCCCCGCGCACGCGGCGCACCGAACCGTCCAGCCCGAGTTCGCCCACGAAGGCGGACCGGGCAGGCGAGGCGGGCGGAACATGGCCGAACGCGGCCAGCAGGGCGACCGCGATCGGGAGATCGAAGCCGGACCCCGACTTGGGCAGATCGGCGGGGGCTAGATTGACGGTGATGCGCCGGGGAGGCAGCGCCAGACCGGTCTGCGCCAAGGCCGCGAAGACGCGCTCCTTGCCCTCGCGCACCGCTCCGGCGGGGAGCCCCACGACCGTGAAGATGGGCAGGCCCTTCTGCACCTTCACCTCCACCCGGACGGACTGTCCCTCCACCCCGTGTACCCAATACGAGTGTACGACCGCGAGCACGGCTCTCTCCGCGAAGCATGGACTTGTGGCGTGGGCCCGGACCGGCCGGGGAGCAGATGTTCGGCTTCCGCGTCCGCGCCGGAGGGCCCCAGGGAGGTAGCGTACTCAGGGGGCGGGGGCGCTGGAATGGTGAAATCGGCCTATCTGGTCCGGTCATCGCCGCTCTGAGGGGGTTCCGGGCGGCCCGGGACTGGCGAAACGCGCCCCGCGTCTGCAAGTTGAGCGCGATTTTGACCGGGAGAAGAATCGATGACGATTGCGATCATGGCCGAGAGCCGGCCAGGTGAACGCCGCGTCGCCCTCGTCCCCGAGGCGGCACGTTTCTACGCCAAGCGGGGGCTCGGACTGCGCCTCGAAGCCGGCGCCGGGGTCGGTGCGTCCTTCCCCGACGGGGAATACGAGGAGGCGGGCGTAGCCGTGGTTCCGGGACGGGACGCCCTGCTGGCCGAGGCCGGCGTGGTCCTGAAGGTGCAACCCCCAACCCTCGAAGAGGTCGCCGCGCTGGCTCCGGGATCGGTGCTGGTCTGCCACCTCGATCCGCTCGGGCCCACCGAGGTCATGGAGGCGCTGGCCAAGCGGGGGGTGACCGCCTTCGCCGTCGAGCTGATCCCGAGGATCACGCGGGCCCAGAAGATGGACGTGCTCTCCTCGCAGGCGACGGTTGCCGGCTACAAGGCCGTGCTCTCCGGCGCGGGCGCGATGACCCGCTTCCTGCCGATGCTCACGACCGCCGCCGGAACGGTGCGCCCCGCGAAGGCGATGATCCTGGGCGCCGGGGTGGCGGGACTTCAGGCGATCGCGACGGCCCGCCGCCTGGGCGCGGTGGTTTCGGCCTTCGACATCCGGCCCGCGGTCAAGGAGCAGGTGCAGAGCCTGGGCGCCACCTTCCTCGAGGCCACTCTCGACGAGAGCGCCGAGGACGAGGGCGGCTACGCCACGGAGCTGTCCGAGGAGCAGCACGAGCGCGAACTGGAGCTCATCGCAACCCACATCAGGGACCAGGACCTGGTCGTCACCACGGCCCAGATCCCGGGCAGGCCCGCTCCCGTCCTCATCACGGCTGAGATGGTCGGGACCATGCGGCCCGGTAGCGTAGTCGTCGACCTCGCCTCCGAGAGCGGCGGGAACTGCGAGCTGACGGTCGCCGGCCGCTCGGTCGACCACAACGGCGTCACCGTGATGGGCCCGGCAAATCTGCCGGCCGAGCTCCCCTACCACGCCAGCCAGATGTACGCCCGCAACCTGGCCAGCTTCGTGGAAGACCTCTTCGACGACGAAGGGGCCATCGACTTCGAGGACGAAATCACCTCCGCCACCTGCGTGACCCACGGCGGCGAAATCACCAACGAACGCGTCAGGGCCAGGCTGGCGTCCGCAACGGAGTGACCGACCCATGGGTGAACTGCTGATCCTGCTCTACATCTTCGTGCTCGCCACACTTGCCGGGAGGGAGGTGATCTCGAAGGTCCCACCCACCCTCCACACCCCGCTCATGTCCGGCGCCAACGCCATCTCGGGCATCGCCATCATCGGCGCCCTGGTCGTCACCGGTTCCGCGGACGAGCTGTGGGTCACGGTCCTGGGAACCGCGGGGATCGTGATGGCGACCATCAATGTCGTCGGCGGCTTCATGGTCACCGACCGCATGTTGCAGATGTTCCGGAAACCCTGAGGCCGACTGTGGAAAACACCATCACTCAAATCGTCTACCTGATCTCGGCGGTCCTGTTCGTCTCCGGGATCAAGAAGCTCTCTTCGCCCGCGACCGCCCGCTCGGGGAATGCGCGCGCCTCCCTGGCGATGCTCCTGGCCATCGTCGTCACCCTCCTGGACAACCAGATTCTGAACTGGACGACGGTGTTGGCCGCGGTCGTCGCCGGCGCCGCGATCGGGGGGGTGCTGGCCCGGTACATACAGATGACCGCCATGCCGCAGCTGGTCGCGGTCTTCAATGGCTTCGGGGGTGGCGCTTCGGCGGCGGTCGCGGCGGCGGAGTTCGTCCGCGCGAGTGGCAGCGGCTCGTCGCTCGCAGTCGACGCCGGCGTCACGATCGTGCTCAGCACGCTGATCGGCGCGGTCACCTTCTCGGGCAGTCTCATCGCCTTCGGCAAACTGCAAGGCGTCGTC
>JAPOOQ010000130.1 GCA_026713345.1 Gemmatimonadota bacterium
CCCATCTGGAACGCAAAGGTGGAGTACGGAACCGGGTAATCGGGTTGCTCCGCCCACTCCCAGGCGTCCCCGAGGTCCGTGTTCCAGTTGATGATGACCATCAGCCGCCCGTTGTCGTCCTCGATTCCCTTCACGAAGGGCTCGTAGCCGTCCCGTTCCCAGGTCCGCCCGCCGTAGTAGCGGCCGTAGGCGGGCACCTGCAGGATCTCGTCAATCTCGTAGAAGGTGTTGAAGACGGAGTGGTCCAGGTCCAGATCGATGATCTCCTTCTCGGGGAAGACGAGCTTCATCTGGAATTCGAACTGGGCCCATTCCTGCGACCCCCAGAAGTCGTCGATGACGAGGAAGCCCCCGGCCAGCAGGTAGTCGCGCAGGCCCTCGACCTCCGGTTGCGACATGCTCATGTAGCCGACTTCGAGGGCGTACAGGAAGGGGAAGTGGCGGATCCGCGGGTCGTTGAGGGGAATCGCGTTCTCGTCGTGGTAGGCGTCCAGGTTGGTAAGCCGCTTGAGGACGGTGACGAACTGGCGGTCGGACTTGGGATAGTCGATCGCCCAGGACCGCCCGCGCCCGCCCCAACCGCGGCCATAGGAGGAGTAGACCGCCCGCGTGAAGTAGAATTCGTGCCACTCGCGGGGGTATTGGGGAGGCGCGGCCACGGGTGGGGATGGAGCAGGCGCCCTCGCGAAACGGACGAGGCCGGGCGGAGAAGCCAATAGCCCGTCCGAGACCGAGGTCGCGTCCGGGCCCATGAATCCCTCGCCGGCGGGCCGCACGGAGATGGCCGCCGGCTCCGGGTGCACGGACCGCTCGGAATCGGTGGCGGGATCCCCCGCCGTTGCCCGCTCCATCCCTCCCGCCAGCCAAACCACCGCGGCCAGTCCCAGGACCAGTGCCGGCATCGCCAGCACCGGCCACCTCCGCCGCCAACCCGCCAAGAGCTACCTGCCTTTCTTCGTCGTTTTCCTCTTCTTGCCCCAGTACGCGAGCCGGATCGCGAAGAGCCCGGCCAGCGTGACCGCCGCAACGAGCGGCCAGAAGGTGTCGGCTCTGACCTTCCAGTAGTAATGAAGGACACCTAACCCCGCCGCAACGTAAGCCAGACGGTGCAGCCGCTGCCAGCGTTTCCCCAGTCTGCGGATCCATCCCTTCGTGGAAGTTACCGCAAGCGGGACCAGCAGGACGAGCGCAGCGAACCCCACGGTGATGTAGCGGCGCTCCAGCACGTCGTCGAGGATCAGGCCGAGCGCGAAGAAGTAGTCCAGCCCCGCGTACGAGAGGAAGTGGAGGCAGGCGTGGAAGAAGGCGAAGAGGCCCAGCAGCCGCCGCACCTGGATGACCCGGTTCCACCCTGTGAGCCGCCGCGCCGGGGTGACCGCCAGGGTGGTGATGAGGAAGACCAGCGTCCAGCGTCCCTCGATGTGCGTGATCTTCTCGACCGGATTGACGCCCAGCGTCCCCAGGAAGATCCCCGCCACCACCCACACGACGGGTGCCAGTCCGATGATCCAGATGGCGACCTTCAGCAGAAGGATCTGCCGCCTGGGATCCGCGATCCAAAACGCTCGAGGCCGCTGGACCGCCGTCGCATTCGCCACGACTAGAAGAACTTCTTGAGGTCCATTCCCTCGTAGAGGTGGGCCACCTCGTCCGCGTAGCCGTTCAGGAACAGGGTTTCGATGCGCCTCTGGAAGAACCGGCTGGTGTCGATCCGCCGCTCGGTCGCCTGGCTCCAGCGGGGATGGTCGACGTTGGGGTTCACGTTGGAGTAGAACCCGTACTCGGCCGGGCTCTGCGTGGCCCACGTGGTGGGGGGTTCGTCCTCGGTGAAGGTCATGCGCACGATCGACTTGAGGCTCTTGAAGCCGTACTTCCAGGGCACGATCAGCCGCAGCGGGGCGCCGTTCTGGTTGGGCAGGGTCTTACCGTAGAGCCCGGTGACCAAGAGCGCCAGCGGGTGCATCGCCTCGTCCAGACGCAGCCCCTCGCGGTACGGCCAGCCGATCCGCGGCTTCCAGCCACGCTCCGGCATCTGCTTTGGATCCCACAGTGTCTCGAAGGCGACGTATTTCGCGCTCGGATCGGGCTCGGCGCGCGCGATCGCGTCGGCCAGCGGGAAGCCCCGCCACGGGATCACCATCGACCACGCCTCCACGCAGCGGAAGCGGTACACACGGTCCTCCATCACGGACGGCTTGACGAAGTCCTCGAGCTGGTAGTCGCCGGGCTTGGCGCAGAGTCCGTCGACTTTCACCGTCCATGGCCTCGTCACCAGCGTGTGGGCGTTGCGGGAGGGATCCTTCTTGTCGAGGCCGAACTCGTAGAAGTTGTTGTAGGTGGTAATCTCTTCCCAGGTGTTGGGCTCTTCGTCCTGGGAATCCGTGCTCGCCCCGTCGGAGTCGGCCCCGGCCGCACCGCAGCCCATGAACGCCGCCGCGCCGATCCCGGCCGAAGCGCCCAGGAACTTGCGGCGGTTGATGTAGACGCCCTCGGGTGTGATCTCCGAAGACGGGATATCGCTGTCCTTCTTGATCCTGATGATCACTTTGGGCCTCCTTGCGGCCGTGGGGCGCGCCACCTCCCGGCGCGCACTGTGCATGATCGGTAGGGCGCTCGGTGCCTGTCAAGACGGGCATGAACCCATCGGGGCCGGTTGCGTCCACCCGTCAACTACACGAAACGGAAGGACAGGTTGCCCGGGTTCCGCCCGCCCCGGAGGACAGGAGCGACCCGTGAGAGCACGCAGCCACCCGCGGCACCCGTTTTCGGTCCCTCGTGATATGTTATCTTATATTTTTGTAAACGGAAAATATATTATCATATATGGAATTCACTTGAATCCACCGAACCGGCGGGTCCAACCCGGCACCCGTCGGTCCAGCCGGGAGGCTCCAGCCATGATGCATCCAACCGTCGCCGACATCGGTCGTGCGCTGCGGGCCGCGCGGAAGGCCGAGGGCCTGAGCCAGAAAGCGCTCAGCGACCGGATCGGCCTCACGCAGGCCCAGATCTCCAGGTTCGAGAACGGGAAGTCGGACCCGCGGCTATCCAGCTTGGTGGAAGTCGCGCGCGGGCTCGGCGTCGAGGTGATGCTGGTGCCGACGGACGCCGTGCCCGCCGCGGTGACCCTGGGCGCCCAGCCGGAGAGCGATGATGGCTGATCTGGACATCCTGGACGTTCGTCTCCACGGAGAGCCGGTCGGCACCCTGACCCGGCTCGGGCGCGAACGCATCGTCTTCGGCTTCGATACCGGCTACCTCGACGATCCCGCGCGGCCCACGCTCAGTCTCTCCTTCCGCGACGTGTTCGGCCGGGTGGCCACGGATATCGCGCCCACCCGGGTCGAGGCCCCCTCGTTCTTCTCCAACCTCCTCCCCGAGGGGTCGTTGCGGCAGTACCTGGCCAGGTCCGCCGGCATCGATCCGAAGTCGGAGTTCGCCCTGCTCGGCGCGCTCGGCGAGGATCTCCCGGGCGCGCTGTCGATCGCGCCGGCCGGGAGAGTCGGTGGCGGGACAGGCCGCGGGAGGTCCGGCGAGAGAGGGACGCCGGATTCGGTCGTCCGTCCGCTCTTCGGGACCACCGCACCGGCCCCACGCCCATCGGGACCGCTGCGCTTCTCGCTGGCCGGGACGCAACTGAAGGTGCCGGCCGTGATGGTGACCGGGAAGCTGACCGTCCCGCCGCACGGGGTCGGCGGCACCTGGATCGTCAAGTTGCCGTCGCCGGGCTTCCCGGGGTTGCCGGAGCAGGAACACGCGATGATGTGGCTCGCGGCTTTGTGCGGGATCGGAGCGGCGGAAACGCGGCTGGTGCCGGTCGAGGAGATCGGGGGCCTGCCGCGCGGCATGGGCGAGACGGGCGGCCTCGCGCTGGCGGTCCGGCGCTTCGACCGGCTGGACGATGGGATGCTCATCCACAG
>JAPOOQ010000131.1 GCA_026713345.1 Gemmatimonadota bacterium
CAGTGCTACGAGGGGCTGGATCTGGCGTCGGCCGCTTACGAGTGGAACTACGCGAAGCAGATGATCCATATTCGGGCGGCGGAGGGGGGGACGGGAGACGCCGACCTCGCACGCGACGTCTTCTCCGAGGACTTCCTGATCCGCCGCCCCCTGCTCTCCGCCCTCGACCCGCCGGACGGCGTCGCCCCCGTCCTCCTCATCGACGAACTCGACCGCACCGACGAGCCCTTCGAGGCCTATCTGCTGGAGGTCCTCTCCGACTTCCAGATCACGATCCCGGAGTTGGGCACGGTGAGCGCCGCCGAACCGCCCCACGTCATCATCACCTCGAACCGCACCCGCGAGATCCACGACGCGCTGAAGCGCCGCTGCATCTATCACTGGATCGACTATCCCACCGCGGCGCGCGAGTTGGAGATCCTCTCGTCACGCGTGCCGGACGCGCCCGAGCAACTCAGCGTCCAGGTCGTGACCTTCGTGCAGAAGGTGCGCGAGCTGGAGCTGTTCAAGCGGCCGGGGGTGGCGGAGACGCTCGACTGGACGAAGGCGCTGATGGCGCTTGATCGGCACACGCTGGACCGGGAGACGGCACACCGCACGCTGGGGGTGTTGCTGAAATACCAGGACGACCTGGAGAGGATGGCCGAGGGTGGGGGGGAGGAAGTGATGGGGGCGGGGGGGTGAGGGCGGCTGCCGGCATAGCGCTGGATATTGCAGCTTTCGAAGGCTAGCGTTTCTGTGTAGCACCCGGGATGGGTTCCATCGCATTTCGCCGCACACGCTCCGCCGGAAGAGACGACGATCAATGTCGGAAGTCACCGTAATCTCGGCCCCTCCGCCCTGCACCTTCGAGGAAATGCGCCGGCGCACCAGGCCGGTGCTGGACAGAGCGGGCGCGAAGCGCGCCATTGTCTTCGGTTCCTGGGCCCGTGGTGAGGCCGACGGGTTCTCCGACCTTGATCTCGCCGTGGTGATGGACACGGATCTTCCGCCCCGGGAGCGCGCGCTGCCCCTTGCCAGGGAACTCGACCAGGCCTTGCCGGTGGTGGTCGATCTCCTCGTCTATACTCCCGATGAATTCGCCGCCTGCGAAGCCGACGGCTTTGGCGTGTTCGACCTGCTGCGCCGCGAAGGAGTCGAAATCCTGGGAGAGGCCCGGTGACAGGTGGAGTTCAGGCGCGGCGCTGGCTCGATGCCGCGGTGGACGACTTGCGCCACGCACGTCACGCCGAGGAAGGGGGATTCCATGCTCACGCGTGCTTCTCCTCCCAGCAGGCAGCCGAGAAGGCCGTGAAAGCGGTTCACTACGCGCGCGGTGCAAGGGCGGTGATGGGGCACAGCGTCCGGAACCTGATCGAGCGCCTGGACCCACGCATTCCGGAACTCGACGAACTCCTGGACGACGCCCGCGAACTGGACCTCAACTACATTCCCACGCGGTACCCCAACGGGCTGGAAGACTGGACCCCGTCGGCAGGCTTCGGGGCGCGACAGGCGGCGAGGGCGATCGCCGGGGCGTCCGGGATTGTGACTGTGGCGAGGCGGCACGTTCCGGCCGATTGACCCCCGGAGGACTCGGGCACGGGCAGGCAGCCCGAGA
>JAPOOQ010000132.1 GCA_026713345.1 Gemmatimonadota bacterium
GGGCTCTTCATCGTGTACAACGACGTGCAGGGTTTCGACTATCCGGACGGGCTGAATCCGGACGGCGGGCGCTTCGTGGAGAGCGGGACGCTGGCACGGTCGTTCATCGTGAAGTTCACGCGCCAGTTCAACGTGCTGGGGGGGTAGCCCCCTCCACCTTCACCGACACGATGTCCGTGTCGTGGTACTTCTGGTGGCGCACGCTCGTGGCGACGTGCCGCAGCAACCGCAGCGAGAAGTCCTGCTCGACCGGCACCTCGGCGGCGTGCGTGCCCACAAAGGTCATCCGGTCCTCGATGTTGCCCTCGCCGGCGGCCGCCAGGAATTCAAGTTCGGCCCCGCCTCCCTCGGCCCGCGCCGTCATTCGCAGCCGCCGCTGACCGAAGGCGTCGTCCTCCGCGACCTGATCCAGCAGAACCAGCAGCGTCTCCTCGGCCGCGAGGCTCACCCGGCCCGCCGTCTCTTCGGACAGCTTGGCACGGGCCGCGAACCGCTCCAGGAACTCCTGGATCTTCGGCTGCGCCTCCACGTCCAATTCCGTCTCGATCCGCCTGCGCCGAGGCCCCGACAGCTCCATGAAGGTCGACAGCAGGATTGCGGTGAGCCCGCCCGAAGTCATCCCGTTCTCCAGCAGCGGGCCCGCCCAGCCGAAGTACTCCGCCGGGATCTGGCCGCTCTGGAAGCCGGCCCCGATCCAGAAGGAGACGCCGATGATCGTGGCCTTGCGGTAGTCGATCCCGTCCTGGGCGACCATTTCGAGGCCCAGCACGAAGAGGATCGCGATCAGCACCACGATGTAGGCGCCCACGACCGGGTCCGGGATCGCGAGCAGTACCGCCGTCGCCTTGGGGAAGAAGGCGAGCGCGATGAAGATCAGGCCGATGCACACGCCCACGCGCCGGGCGGCGATCCCCGTGATGTCGACGATCGAGACGCTGTTCGAATAGGTCGTGTTGGGGACCGTCGCGAGGAGACCCGACAGGAGGTTGCCGACGCCGTCCGCCGCCACGGCCCCCTGCACCGCGCGGAAGTCGGTGGCGCGGCGCTTCCTCCAGGACACGCGCTGGATCGCCATGCCGTCCCCGATCGTCTCGATCGCGCCGACGAGCGTGACGAAGATGAAGGCCGGGAGCATCGCCCAAAACTCGGGGCCCAGCCCGAAGTCAAAGCCCGGCCACCCCGCAAACGGCACCCCGACCCACTGCGCCTCGCCCACGATCCCCATGTTGTAGATCCCGAACCCGGCAGCGACCAGACACCCCACCACCGCCCCGATCACCGCCCCCCACAGCCGCAGCGCCCCGCGCGCACGCAGCACGATCACCACCGTGACCGCCATCGTCGCGAGCGCGGTCAGCGGAGCGGCGCCGCGCGGGGCCCCTTCCGGCGCCAGGAACGACAGATCGAAGCCGATCGGCATCACCGTGACCGCGATCAGCATGATCACCGTGCCCGCGACCGTCGGCGTGATGAAGCGGCGCAGCAGCGACAAACGCGACGAGATGAGGAACTGGAAGAGCGACGAGACCACGATGAGGGTGGCCAGCAGCGCCGGTCCGCCCCGTTCCAGCGCCGCCACCGACACCGCGATGAAGACCCCGGACGTCCCCATCAGCAGGATGTACCCCGCCCCGATGCGCCCCCCGATCGGCTTCGCCTGGATGAGCGTCGAGATGCCGCAGACGATCAGCGCGGCGAAGGCCGCCCAGGCCAGGTAAAGTTCGGTGCCGCCTCCCGCGCGCACCACGATCGCCACCGTGATGACGATTCCCGCGATGTTCAGCAGGATGTACTGGAAGGCGAGCCCGAAGGAGACCGGGTAGCTCGGGGTCTCGTCGGCCTCGAAGCGGAGGTCGTGCGTGGTGCCGGAGGGGTGGGCCATGGCCGGGTCAGGCTTTCGTTGTGGTCGGATCGACCCGCACGGTCACCACATCCGTGTCTGCGTATTTGTGGTGCTGCACGGAAGTGGCGAGGTGCCTGAGGAGCCGCAGCGAGAACTCGTGTTCGCCGGGATCTTCGGCGACGTGCCCCCCGATCACGGCCAGGTGGTCCTCGATGTTGCCCTCGCCGCCAGCGGACAGGAATTCGACTTCCGCGGCGCCCGCGTCGGCCTTCGCGGTCAGGCGCAGCCGCTTCTTCTCCGCGACCTGGTCACCCTCCGCCTCTTCAATCAGCAGCACCAGCGTCTCCTCCGCGGCGTGGGCCAGCCGGCCGGCCACCTCGCTGCCGAGCCCCCTGCGCTTGGCGAACTTCTCCAGGAATTGCTGGATGTCCGGCAGCGACTCGACCTCCAGCGCGGTCTGCATCCGCACCCGCCGCGGACCGGTCAGCTCCATGAAGCCGGTGAGCAGCAGCGCGGTCAGGCCGCCGGACGTCATGCCGTTCGCGAGCAGCTGCTGCAGGAAGGGGTCCAGCCCCGCGGTCGAGATCTCGCCGCTCTGAAAGCCCACCCCGATCCAGAAGGAGACGCCGACGATCGTGGCCTTGCGGTAGTCCATCCCGTCCTGCAGCACGATCCTGGCCCCGAGCACGAAGAGCACGGCGATGATCACAAGTGCGTAGGCGCCGATCACCGGATCGGGGATGATCAGGAGCAACTGCGTGATCTTCGGCAGAAACGCCAGAACGCAGAAGATCAGCCCGATGCACAGCCCCACCCGGCGCGCCGCGATCCCCGTGATCTCCACGATCGAGACGCTGCTCGAATACGTGGTGTTCGGCACGGTGGCGAAGAGCCCGGAGAGGAGGTTGCCCAGACCGTCGGCCGCCACGGCACCCTGTACCGCGCGGTAGTCGGTGGCCTGGGGGTTCCGCCACGAAACGCGCTGGATCGCCACGGCGTCCCCGATCGTCTCGATGGCGCCCACCAGCGTGACGAAGGTGTACGCCGGGAGGATCGCCCAGAAGGCGGGGCCGAAATCGAAGCCGATTCCGCGCGCCCCCGCCGTCGGCACGCCGATCAAGGCCGCCGCACCGACGGGGCCCGTGTCGATGAGCCCGAAGAACGACGCGGCGACGCACCCGGCGACGATCCCGATCAACGGCCCCCAGAGACGGACCGGCCCGGTGAAGCGGAGCATCACCGCCAGAGTGACGCCCAGCGTCGCGAGCACGGTCACGGGCGCGGCAAGCCGGTCGCTGCCCTCGGGCACGTTGTCCATGAAGTCGAAGAGGAACGGCATCACGTTGACCGCGATCAGCATGATCACGGTTCCCGCCACTGTCGGCGTCAGGATGCGCCGCAACAGCGAGAGGCGCCCCGCCAGCAGGAACTGGAACACCGACGACACGA
>JAPOOQ010000133.1 GCA_026713345.1 Gemmatimonadota bacterium
CCGCCCATGTAGACCATGACCATCAGCGCGCCGCCGATGGCGAGGGGAGCGGGGACGACATCCTGCAGCGTGGCGAGGCCGATGGTGAGGACAAGGAAGAAGGCACCGATGAACTCGGTGACGTATCTGGCCATGGTTGAACCCATCACCGCCGCCGCCTGGCATGATCCCCATGGTCCCGGAGCTGGGCGTCGAACCAGTCATGAATCGCCGATACCAGCTCCGGCTCCTCGGCCCTGTAGACAATTCGGGCACCGAGCTCGATCTCGACGTACTCGATCGCAAGCCGCTCATGCCCCATGACCAGCGCGTGAAGTCCGGCCATGTCCTCGCCGTGAATCATCGCGGGGTCGTGAAAGTCGCCCCTCGCAAAGCGCTCGGCCTCCTCTTCGAGATGCTCCCGGATGAGCGCGACCTGATGCGGGTCCACGGAGTCCGCCACAACCTCCTGAATGCCGCCGAACTCCGTCTTTTCGAAGACATGGGTGGTCGCATCGAGATCGAAGGGCATCACCTGCGCACCCGTGGCCGCGATTTCCGCCCGGTGCTCCTCCAGATCCGATGATCGATCGGCCTCCGCGCATCCCACAACGAGTAGAGCGCCCAAGGCCAGGATTCTCGTCGTCGGCATCATCGGCTGACTCGCTTGGGGAGGGGTTGAAGTGACGTGCCAGAGGCGCCCCAAGACGATCGCGTCCAGGGTACCCAGGCGAAGCTCGCGGTGGGCGGGCACGGTCACACGGTGCCGGCCTGCATCGGTGGTCCGCGTGGCGGTCATATGGCTTCCTTTCGAGCGTGTGACGCGGTAGCCATAGTGCCTCGCCCGTTCCGCCGTGCGGATAGCATAACCTGATGGTCCAGAGACGTCATCCTGATGATCGGCTCGCCGTTACCCTTCGCAAATCTTGCGGAGAAGCCTCTGGCGATTGCCGGCTCACCCGGATCAGACCCGAGTGGAGCACGACGAGCGGCGCAAGAATGACAACCCCACCTGACACAAAGTAACGCCGACTTTACATTTCTTCCAGGGAGCCACCGGCGCCACATCGTTCAGCTTCCGGTGGGAGTCGGGGATCCCCTTCACCCGACCCCACGGAGAACGGTGGCGGCCAAGTGCTCCGAGCCGCCATTATTGGGCCTTCCGAAGCCTCCGGAGAGCGATAGCGAGAGGAAGTCGCCCATTGACCAACCAACCACCCGACGGACTCATCCCAGCCGGATCATCCCCCGTCTTCACCCAGGACACCCTGCCCGCCGCCCTCCAGGCCGAACACACCCTGGCACCGGGCCACTGGGCCGTGCTGAACGTGATCATGGGCAGCCTGCGGTTCGTGAACCTCGAGACCAGCGAGGAGCGGCTGATCTCGGCACCGGGCCTCGTCACGATCCACCCCGGCCTGCCTCACAGGGTGGCGCTGGAGGGTTCTTTGCGCTGCAGAATCGACTTCTACCGGGAGCCGCCCGCCCATAGCGTTGACGACGAAGGCTCGACAATCGGGGAGGTCATGGAGGGGTAGGCGGGTGGCTCGCCGAGCGCCAACCGAAACTGCGGCACCAGGTGGTTGACCTGAGGACTCTCGCGCACCAAGCTCCGATAGCAGCCGAGCCGAACGTGGTGGAGTGGATGGCAAGCATGGAGCTTGACCCCTCGGCCGGAAACGTCACGAGGGTGGTCCGGGAGATGCTCGCGGTCTACGGCTGGACCCGAACACGCGCGGCTCCGCGAGGCGTTCCGGGAGTGGGTGCTGGGGGCAGCCGAATCGTGGGGGATCGCAGATGAGGTGCTTGAACAGGTGAAGTCGCTGAAGGAGGCTGGAATGAGAGGAACTGCTCGCGCGGGCCGGGCAGGGCTGACCCCTACCTCCTCAACTTCTCCGGCAGCCGGTACACAACGATGCTCGGGATGTCCATGTCGTCGGTTTCCCAGTAGGCGACCAGGCCGCCGGGGCCGAAGGCGACGGGCATCCGCAACCCGCCCTTGGGGAATGTGCCGACGTAGCTGCCCTCGGGGTCGAACACGTCGATCAGGCCGGCGTTGTCGTCGGTCACCGGATCCTGGCGCCGCACCCAAACGAACCCGTCCGGCGTGGTACGGATCCCCGCGATGACGGGGACTTCGGGATAGAACGTCCAGTTCTCGATGTTTGCGCGCATGGCCCGGCGCATCTGCCTCCGCAAGGCTTCCATATCGATTCCGGATACGGAGATATCGACTTCGGACAAGTCAACTGAGCGCATTTCTTCACGCATCCTGGACTCGATCGCGCGCGTGACCGGCTGCGGTGCGATCGGGCGCGTCAGCGTGTTGACCACGACGCCATCCCGCACGATCCGGACGGTGTAGGTCGAGGAGTCCGCATAGGCGATGGCACCGTCGGGCAGCACGTCCCACACAAGCTCGGGCTCGAAGACCGGTGCCTCGGTCAAGGTGCCCATCATGCTTGCGGGGTCCTCAAGCTCGAACTCTGCGTCCCCGCTGTCCGGACGCGGTGGACGCCACGCCTCGAGCACGATTTCGCCGGCCACCAAATCGCCGGCGAGGTCGAGCGCCTCGATCATGCGCTCGTCGGCCGCTTCCTCCTCGGGTTCGTTTCCCCTCAACTCGGCGAACCCCCGGCCGAAGCCGGCGTCGGTACCCTTGGCGTAGAGGATCCCCGGACGCGGGCCGGCACGCATGGTCCGGCCCAAAAGGACAGGCAGGTCCGGTTGGCCTGCCGGACGCCATCGTACCACTCGCTCGAACTTGCCGTCGGCGCCGAAAAGCTGGAAACCGCTCCGACTGGCCTCGCTCACGACGAAGCTGCCATCGGGCCACACGACAACACCCTGGATCAGCCCGAACTCCCCCGGCCCCTCGCCCTCCCGGCCGATCGTCGTGACCAGCGATCCGTCCGGCCCGACCTTCAAGATGTGGTGGGCCTGCCCGTCGACCACATACAGGTTGCCGCTGCCGTCGAAAGCCACGTAGCCGTACCGCGCGAACTGCGCCCACTCAGCCGCATCGAGCCCGCCGGCCCGCCAAACCTCGGCGAAGTCCCAGGCCAGGGGGATGTCCTGCGCACCGAGCAACGGCGGGAACAGGAGGGGGATCAAGAGGGCGATCGCTGGTGTGCGGTGTCTCATTGCGGGACGGTAGCGAGGCTGGGGTTGGGGGGCAAGGGAGGGTGCGCGGGTGGCTCGCCGAGCGCCAACCGAAACTGCGGCACCAGGTGCTTGACCTGCGGACGCTCGCGCGCCAAGCTCCGATAGCTGCCGAGCCGAACGTGGTGGAGTGGATGGCGAGCATGGAGCTCGACCCCTCGGCCGGAAACGTCACGAGGGTGGTCCGGGAGATGCTCGCGGTCTACGGCGGACCCGAACACGCTCGGCTCCGCGAGGCGTTCCGGGAGTGGGTGCTGGGAGCAGCCGAATCGTGGGGAATCGCAGATGAGGTGCTTGAACAGGTGAAGTCGCTGAAGGAGGCTGGAATGATCTACGCAGGCGTGGAAGAGCAGAAGGAGCAGTATCGCGAGGAGGCGGAAAGGGCGCGGACGAAGGGCTGGACTGAGGGGCGCATGGAGGGCCGCGCCACCCTGGTCTGCCGGCAAGCCAGGCTGAAGTTCGGTACACGGACGGCCGAGCGGCTGGCAAGGCTGCTGGTCG
>JAPOOQ010000134.1 GCA_026713345.1 Gemmatimonadota bacterium
CGAGGCCGGTGGTGGCAATCGGGGGCGACAGACAGTGGGCCACCAGATGTCCGAGGACCGCTACCACCGCCCGCTCGGCCCGGCCCCCACCCCCCCCCCCCGCCCCCATCAGCACGGCCGCGACCAGCGCACGCAACTCCTCGAAGGTCGCTGCGTACACCTCGTCCGTCCCCCCGAACGGGTCCTCGATATCGCCGCGCGACCCCGCCAATTCGGAGAGCAGGTACGCGTGACCCTCTCCCCCCAGTTCCAGCGCGCGCGACAGATGGGCGCCGCCCATGCAGAGAACCAGCCCGGACGAACTCACGACCTCCTCCGTCAGCAGAACACTCTCATGCGACCCGAGATCCAGCCCCGCCCCCGCCGCGGCCCGGAGCGCACCCCCGCTCGCCGGAGAGCCCGGCCACGCGGCCGTTCCGGCGGAGCCCGCCGTCACCCCGCGAATCCCCTCCTCGGCGATGATCCTCCGTGCGATTGCCTCGGCCATCGGAGACCGGCAGGTGTTCCCGGTGCACACGAAGGTGATGTGGAGCGCCCCCGCGTCGCGGGATCCCGCAGGGGCTCCGCGCAACGGACCCTTCGTTTGGCCCGGCTCCCCAACCGCTCCCCGCAGCGCCTCCTCCAATTGTAGCAGCCCGACCGGGCCTTCCCGTATCAGGATGGGACGATCCGGACCGGGGCGGACCAGCGTCGAGGCGGCGCCGCCCGGGAGCGGGCCCGCATCGAGGGCGAAGAGGTTGCGGCCCCGGGCGCGGGCGGCCCGCACGGCTTCGGCCGCCGTGCGCGCGGGAGCCTCCCCGGGCGGGTTGGCGGAGCTCGACGTGATGGGGCGCCCACACTGCGTGAGGAGTTCCAGCGCGAGAGGGTGGCCCGGCACGCGTACCGCCACCGAACCGTCCGCGGCCCGGGCGCCGGGGTGGAACCGCCCCTCGGGGTCGTCCAGCACGAGGGTGAGGGGACCCGGCCAGAACGCCTCCGCGAGAGCGCGTCCGGTCTCGCCCAGCATGCCGGCCACCGCGCCGGCCGAGGGAATCAGCACGACGAAGCCGCGACCCGTTCGCCCCTTGATCCCCTCCAACTCGCCCAGCGGACCGTCGTCAAGGAATCCGCCGATGCCGTAGACCGCCTCGGTGGGATGGATGATCACTTCGCCGCGCTCCAGACGCCGCACCGCTTCGCGAATCGACCTCCCGCTCATTTGCGATCGCGCCCGAATGTGTGCCACCCGCTCATGTTGCGCACGCTTTCATATTTCCCGCCCCTTCATGTTTCGCGCTCACCTATGTTCCCCCGCACCTCATGTTTCCCGCCCACCTCATGTTGCCCGTACCTCATGGTTGCCCGCACTCATTGTCATATATTTTTCTATATATTCATGACGCAAATATATACCATCATATATACCCACCCGCGATCAGCGACTCCGCGACGGCGAGATCTGCCCGAGAGGTGATCTTTATATTGCTCACGGATGCCTGCACCATCCGCACCTCCGCCCCCAGCCGTTCGACCATGGAGGCGTCGTCGGTCGGCGGCGGGCCACCCGCACGGCAGTGTTCAATTGCGCGTGCGAAGAGCTCGCGCGGGAAGACCTGCGGAGTCTGCGCGTACCACAGGGTCTCGCGCGCGGGCGTGTCCGCGATCACTCCGGATCCCGATGTGCGCTTCACGGTGTCGACCGCCGGAATCCCCGCGACCGCTCCGATTCCCCGGGCCGCGAGGCGAACGCAGGCATCGATCGCGCCAGGGGGCGGAAAGGGCCGGGCCGCATCGTGGACCGCAATCACCTCGGCCTCCGACTCCACACAGTCGAAGGCGTTGGCGACCGACTCGAACCGGTTCGCCCCCCCCGAGGTCGCGCGGACCCGCGCATCGCTGAACACCGGATCGCGCGGATCCGGCCGGGACCCCAGCGCGACGACCACCTCCACGAAATCGCGGCGAGCCAGAAACGGGGCGAGCGCGCGGTCCAGGACGGAGCGCCCCGCCAGCTTCAGGAACGGCTTGCGCACACCGCCCATGCGCACACCGGAGCCGGCCGCCGGCACGAGCAATGCTACGGACGTGCCGGTCAAGCCACCCCTTCCGCCGCCTCCGGCCCCCGGGCAACCGAGTCGAAGCGGGTGTAGATCTTGTGGAAGTACAGTTCGACCATGCCGGTAGGTCCGTTGCGCTGCTTGGAGACCATCAGCTCCGCCTTTCCCTCCAGCGAGTTGCCATCCTTGTCGGAGGGTCCGTGGTAGTACTCTGGCCGGTACAGAAACATCACGATATCGGCGTCCTGCTCGATGGATCCGCTTCCCCGCAGATCCGACAGCTGCGGCCGCCGGTCCGGCCGCTGTTCGGGGGCGCGGCTCAGCTGGCTCAGCGCGATCAGCGGGACCTCCAGCTCACGCGCCAGCGCCTTGAGGCCCCTGGAGATCTCCGAAACCTCCTGCACACGGCTCTCCTTCCGGGTCGCGCCCGTCATCAGCTGCATGTAGTCGACCACCACTAGTCCGAGGTCGGCTTCGGCCTTGAGCCGCCGCGCCTTCGCCTTCATCTCGAGGACGTTGCCGGTCGGCGAGTCGTCGATCCAGATCGGTGCCGCGTTGAGATGGCCGGCGGCCCGCGCCAGCCGGGGGTACTCGTCCCCCTCAAGTCTGCCCCGCCGCAACTTCATGGCGTCGACGCGAGCCTCCGCGCAGAGGAACCGCTGAACGAGCTGTTCCTTCGACATCTCCAGGCTGAAGATGGCGACGGGCACCTCGCGCTCGATCGCGACGAACTGGGCCACGTTCAGCACCCACGACGTCTTCCCCATGGAAGGACGCCCCGCGACGACCGTCAGATCGCCGGGCTGGAGGCCCGTGGTCATTCTGTCCAGCTCCGGGAATCCGGTCGCCAGTCCCGAGACCCCGTCGGGGATCTCCTGCAGCTGCTCGATCTGCTCGAAGGTGGGCCAGAGCACCTCCTTGATCCACACGAACCCCTCGCGTCCGCGGGACTGCGATACGCTGAAGACCCGCTGCTCGGCCTGGTCGAGGATCTCCCCGACCTCACGTTCGCCCGGTTCGTAGACGTCGCGCACGATCGTCTGGCCCGCGTCGATGAGCCTTCGCAGGATCGCCTTCTCCTGGACGATGCGCGCATGGTACTCGATGTTGGCCGCGGTCGGGACCGCGTCGAGGAGCGAAGCCAGGTAGTCCAGGCCACCCGCACCCTCAAGCTCCCCGGCCTTCTTCAACTCCTCCGACACGGTGATGGGATCGATGACCCCGCCTCGCTCGAAGAGCCGCGCCATGGCACGGAAGAGGCGGCGGTGCGCCTCCCGGTAGAACATCGAGTCGTC
Organism: Gemmatimonadota bacterium; assembly: GCA_026713345.1. Taxonomy (GTDB): domain Bacteria; phylum Gemmatimonadota; class Gemmatimonadetes; order Longimicrobiales; family Gaopeijiaceae; genus Bin94. Next base: position 3,332 of record JAPOOQ010000134.1, read on the forward strand.
GATGAAGTCGACGACGCGGGCCGCGGCCTCCCCGTCGATCAGCATCCCTCCCAGGACCGACGCTTCCGCCTCCGGGGAAAACGGCGGCTGGCGGTCGTAGCCGGGACTTTCCCCGGTCTGCTGGATTGGAATGGCCTCGCTCACCTGTCTCTCCCTCGCCCTCTGCCTGGTGTCCCGCCGTGCCCCGCGGCGATCATCCCGACCCGTCCAACACCTGGCGGAGCAGCTGCAGGTCGTCCCAGCCGAGCCGGTTCCAGCCGGAGTTGCGCAGCAGGGCCGCGGGATGGTAGGTCACCACCAGGGGCACTCCCTGATAACTGTACACTTCGCCGCGAAGCTTGCCCAATGGTTTGTTCATTCCGGTCAGCCACTGGGCCGCGAACGTCCCCGCGGCCAGGAGCACCTCGGGGGACACCAGATCGATCTGGCGCTTCAGGAGAGGGGCGCACGACTCGATCTCGTCGGGAAGCGGATTGCGGTTCCCCGGAGGCCGGCACTTGAGCACGTTGCAGATGTACACCGAGTCCCTTCGCGACAGACCGACGGATGCGAGCATCAGGTCGAGGAGCTTGCCGGCCTGACCGACGAACGGCAGGCCGGTCGCGTCCTCCCGCGCCCCGGGCGCCTCCCCGACCACCATGAGACGCGCGGTGGGATTCCCGTCGGCGAAGACGACGTGCCGGCGACCCTCGGCCAGTCTGCACCGGGTGCAGGCAAGGGCCATCTCGCGCAAGGCCCCGTAGTCGGCGGAGGCGGCTTCAGGGAGGGGAGTCCCGGCGGAGGGAGCTACGGCGGGGGCACCCCTTGCCGCGGCGGCCCCACTACCAGCGGCGGCCCCCGGCGGAGGCGGGCGCCCGCCGCCACGGGGGCCCCCCCCCCCCCCCGCCGCGCGCGGGCCCCCCCCCCCCCCCCCGCCGCCCCCCCCCACGGGGCGCGCCGGCGCGCCGGCCCGGCGCACGAGCCTCTCCAACCTCGGCTTGTCCCGACCCTCCCCG
>JAPOOQ010000135.1 GCA_026713345.1 Gemmatimonadota bacterium
CGCTCCGTCGCTCGGATCCGCCAGGACGGAGCGGGGCCCCGATGTGAGCGCAAGCCAGCCGCCCATGATGACCAGGGCGAACTGGAGGGGTGTCCAGGGAATCGGGAATCGGCGGCGCGGCTTCGGCATGAACGGGACCCTCGTCCTTTCGGGAAACCAATCGATGATAACGCGAATACATTATCATTAGATACCTGTACGCACGCAACCCCCACCGGTTCCCTTACGATGACCTGCCCCACACTCGATCGACCCCAGGTCCGCTCCCGTTTTGTCGGGTGGACGATCCCGTGTCTCCTGCTGCTCGTCGCATGCGGCGATTCGCCCTCCCCGCGTCCTCCCCTTGTTGAGGGCGAACGCCTGGGGACGGCCGGGGCCCACGAACATGGCATCGCTCGACTGGGCCTGGCCGTGGACGGCGCCCGCGTCACCGTCGACCTGCAACTCCCCGCAGAATCCGTGTTCGGCTTCGAGCACGCCCCCCGCTCGGAGCAGGAGCGGGCCACCGCAGCGGAGGCTCTCGACAGACTCCGAACCGGCGGCGCGCGTCTCCTCGCGTTTCCGGAGGGCACGAGCTGTGCGCTGGATTCGGCGGAGGTGCAGGCGCCCGAAGATGTAGAAGACGACCATGCCGGCGAGGACCAGCACACACACGAGGAAGAGGGCACCCAACACGAAGAAGTACACCTCCTCGCCTCCCTCACCTGTTCCCGTGAACCCATCGGACAGGCGAGCCTGCGCTTCGCGGACCTCCTGCCCGCCGTGGTGCAGGTGGACCTGACGGTGTTCACGGCGGCAGGGGAGGCGGCCGGTCGCGTCGCGCCCGATGCCTCGTTCCGGTTCTGAGCTGGCGGGAAGCTCCCCTGAGACCAGCCCTAACGCTACGTCAGGGGTGTGGTGGTGTTCCCAGATTCCGCCGGATCAGCGCCGCCGGATCCGGGTCCCGTCCCATGAAATCGCGGAAGAGCTCCTCGGGATCGCGGCGGTCCCCCTGCGAGAGCACGCAATCGCGTAGCGCGCGGCCGGTCTCTCCGTTCAGCACCCCGTCGGCGGCGAAGCGCGAGAAGGCGTCCGCCTCCAGCGTCTCCGACCAGATGTAGGAGTAGTAGGCCGACGCGTAGCCGCCCGCGAAGAGGTGGGCGAAGGTGGGGAGGATGTGCCGCTCGACGAAGGAGTCGGAGGGGACGAAGGGGCGCAGCTGCTTGGCCGCGTAGTCCATGACGGGCGTGGTGCCGTCGTAGCTGCGGTGGAGTTCCAGGTCGAGGTTGGCGAAGGAGAGCTGCCGCATCTGCATCCAGCCGCCCATGAAGCGCCGGGCGGCGAGGAGGCGTTCCAGCATGGCGTCGGGGAGCGGCTCGCCGGTCTCGTGGTGGCGCGCGAAGAGGTCGAGGGCATCCCGCTCCCAGCACCAGTTCTCCATGATCTGCGAGGGGACCTCGACCCAGTCCCAGGCGACGTTGACGCCGCCGCGCGCGGGGATCTCGACGCGCGAGGCGGTGTGGTGGAGGAGGTGGCCGAACTCGTGAAAGAGCGTGCAGACTTCGCGGTGGGTCAGCAGCGCGGGGCGGGTAGGGGTGGGCGGGGTGAAGTTGCCGCCAATGAAGGCGAGGTGGGGGCGGAAGCCGCCGTCGGGGGCGGGGCCGCCGGAGACCAGGCTGTCCATCCACGCGCCCTGCCGCTTCGTTTCGCGGGGAAACCAGTCGGTGTAGAAGGATCCCAGGTGGAGTCCCGCCTCGTCTCGCACCTCGAAATAGCCGACGTCGGGGTGCCAGACAGCGGGGTTGTCGACCCGCTGGACGGAGAGGCCGAAAAGGCGTTCCGCGATCTCGAAGAGTCCGGCCTGGACCTCGTCGAGCGGGAACCAGGGGCGGAGCATCTCGTCGTCCACGTCGAAGCGCTCCTTGCGCAGCTTCTCCATCAGCCAGGCCACGTCCCAGGGCTGGAGGGCGCCGAGGCCGGAGCGTGTTGCATGCGCATCGAGTTCAACGGTGTCGCACTCGTGGAAGGGGCGGGTCCGGTCGATGAGTTCGTCCAGGAAGGAGCGGACGCGCGAGCCCGAGCGAGCCATCAGCGTTTCGAGGCGATAGTCGGGGAAGTCGGGGAAACCGAGCAGTTCGGCGATCTCGCGCCGCACCTCGAGGATGCGCGCGACGAGCGGCCGGTTGTCGCGCTCGCCCACCGTGCAGCGATCCAGGTAGGCCGCGTGGATCTCGCGCCGGAGCGCGCGGTCGTCGGCGTGTTGCAGGACCGCCTGCACGCTGGGCATGTCGAGGGTGATCAGCCAGCCTTCCTCGTCCCGGGCGGCAGCGAGCTGGGCGGCGCGCTCGAGGGCGGTGTCCGGGAAACCGGCCAGAGCGGCGGGTTCGGTGACGAGTTTGCCGTAGGCGGCGGTTTCCTCCAGGAGATTCTCCTCGAACCGGCGGCTCAGTTCAGAGAGTTCGAGGCGGAGGTCTTCCAGCGTCTTTTTCCGGGCTGGATCCAGGGCCGCGCCCGCGCGGCGGAAGTCGCGCAGCGTGCGTTCCAGGTGGCGGCGGCGCAGCCCGGTCAGCGAGGCGGCCTCGGTTGATGCGGCGAAATCACCCAACCGCGCGAAGAGCCCTTCGTGATGATGCAGCCGACTCGAGAACCGGGTGATATCGGGGAGCGCCGCCGCGTAGGCTTCGCGCAGGTCCGGGGTGGCGTCGACGTTGTGCAGGTGGGAGACGGGGGACCAGGTGCGCTCGACATCCTCGACGATGGCGTCCAGTGCCCCGAGGACGTCGCCGTACGACCCGCCCGAGCCGGCGCCGAGTTCGTCGATGCGCTCGGTGGCGCGCGCGAGGACTTCGGTGATTGCGGGGCCGACGTCGCCGGGCCGGATGCGGTCGAAGGGCACCGGGAAGGTGCGGTCGAGGAGCGGGTTGGCGGCCTCTTTCACGACAGCGGTCCTGCCAGGACACCATCCGTCCAGCGGCGCGTGACGCCGGCCACCTCCGCGAGGACATCGTCCTGGGTGCGGCCCGAGCGCTTCAGCATGCCGAGGGAATGGTCACCCCCATCGACGACATGCAGGGTGGCCCGCGCGCCAATGCGCTCCAGCAGGGGGCGGAGAAGGTCGAGGTCGGCGAGGCGGTCGCGCGTGCCCTGGTGGAAGAGCATGGGACATGGGGCGTGCGCGAGGTGCTCGCCGCGCACGCTCTCGCGACGTCCCGGGGCGTGGAGGGGGAACCCGAAGAAGATGAGGCCGCGGGGGTTCTCGGGAGCAGGCTCGCAAGTGCCGGTCCCGGCCGCCTGGGCCCGCTCCGCCACCAGCGTCGACGTCATCCGTCCCCCCATCGATTTGCCTCCGGCGAAGAGCGGCAAACCGTCCGCGCATTCGTGCCCCGTGCGCAGCGCCGAGCGCACCACCGCGAGCAGCCTGCGAATGTGATCGGGGCGCCGGCGTCCGGCCTCCATGTACGCGAAGTTGTAGCGCAGCGTGGAGATCCCCTCCCCCGCCAGCGCCCCGGCCAGGTGCTCCATGAACGGGTGGGTCATCGGCGCGCCGGCGCCGTGCCCGAGCACGAGCAGGGCCACCGCATCCGCCGCCTCCACCACGATCCCGGAAACGGCCGGGTGCCCTTCGCCCTCGATCGTGACGCGCCGCTCCGGGGGCCCACCGCCCCCTTCCCCGCCCCCCATCACCATGCGAGCCCGCAGTCCTCCCCGTGGATGCCGGC
>JAPOOQ010000136.1 GCA_026713345.1 Gemmatimonadota bacterium
CAGGCGGTCACGGTCAGGATCAACAAGCCGCCGGTCATCACCGGCACATTCCTGGCCGTCGGCGTGACCACGAAGCCCATCCCCGAGAACAGTACGCAAGACATCGGCACGGTCACGGCGAAAGACCCGGACGGCGCCGACAAGGGCAAGTTCGAGATCAGCAGCGCGGGCGCGCTGACGTTCAAGTCGCAGCCGAGCCGGACCACGGCGGGCGACGCCAACGGGGACTTCGTCTACAACGTCACGGTGCGCGCCTCGGACGGCACGAAGCACCGGCAGCAGGCGGTCACGGTCAGGATCAACAAGCCGCCGGTCATCACCGGCACATTCCTGGCCGTCGGCGTGACCACGAAGCCCATCCCCGAGAACAGTACGCAAGACATCGGCACGGTCACGGCGAAAGACCCGGACGGCGACAACAACGCCATTACGTGGGCGCTGACGGGTACTGACGGCGCGCAGATGCGTGTCTCAGGGGTGTATCCCTTCGGGGCCGACTATGCGGCAAGCATCACATTCGTGGAAGTGCCGGAGTACGAGTTGGCCAGCGACAGTCCGTACTGGGACTCCGACAAGGACCACGTGTACGTGTTCAATGTCCAGGCGTTCGATGCGTACGGGCCGACCACCTCGGTAGATCTCCGAGTGAAGGTCACGAACGAGGATGAGCCGCCGAAGCTCAGCGGCTTTGCGACCGTGACGGTGGACGAGGGCTTGACGGCGGTGGGGACCTACACGGCGGTGGATCCGGAGGGCGAGTCCATTCTCTGGGCGCTCGCGGGAGACGACAGGGGAGATTTCAACATCTCCAGCAGCGGCGCCCTCACCTTCAAGACCGCTCCGAGCCACAGCTCACCGGCGGACCAGGACATGGACAACGTCTACAAGGTCACCATCAGGGCGAAGGACGCGACGGGGACCGAAGCGAAGACGGCCGACCTCAGCGTGGAGGTCACGGTCCAGTCGGCCTCGATCTTCCGCTTCACGGGCGGGCGCGCAACCTACGCCTACTCGGAGAACGGGACCGCCGCGGTCGCCACCTACACGGCCGCCGATCCCAGTAGCCAGACGATCAGCTACTCGCTGGAAGGGACCGACGCCGGCGACTTCAGCATCGACTCCTCGAGCGGTGAAGTCACCTTCGCGTCGACGCCCAACTATGAGTCGCCCACCGACGACGACGCGGACAACGAATACGAGTTCACGGTCAAGGCGACGGCCGGCTCCGACTCCATCACGAAGGCCGTGACCGTGACGGTCGCGAACGTCGACGAGCCCATTACCGTGACCGGCCCGGCGACGGTCTCCAAGCCCGGGGGCGGCGCCAAGAAGGTCGCGGAGTACACGGGAAGCGATCCAGAGGGCCAGGTGTTCTGGAGTGTCACCGGGACGGACGCCACCGCCTTCGTCATCGAGCCAAAGTCGGAGCCATTTGTCGGCGAGCTCAAGTTCAAGGCGACGCCGGACTTCGACAATCCGGCCGACGCGGACGGCGACAATGTCTACGAGGTGACGGTGGTCGCCAGGGATCAACTGGCCTTCGCCCGGAACACCGACTCGATCAACGTGACCGTCACGGTGACGGCGGACCAGACCGCGAACGTGTCGCCCGTGATCACCGGCGGCGGCGCCAGTCACAACTTCGCCGAGAACGGAACCGCCGCCGTCTCCACCTACACCGCCACGGATGCCGACGGCGACACCATCACCTGGTCGCTGGAGGGGACCGACGCCGCCGATTTCAGCATCAGCACGAGCGGCGTGCTCACCTTCGCGTCGGCCCCGGACTTCGAGACCCCCGCCGATAGCGGAACGGACAATATCTACAACGTCACGGTCAAGGCCTCGGACGGGACCGACAGCGACACCATCGCCGTGACGGTGACCGTGACCGCCGTGGACGAGCCCCCGGCGTTCACCGCCGGGGCGATCTCCACCACCTACGCCGAGAACGGGACCACCGCCGTCTCCACTTACACAGCGACCGACCCGGAAGGGACGGCCGTCACTTTCTCCCTCGAAGGCACCGACAGTGCTGCTTTCAGCATCAGCACGAGCGGCGCGCTCACCTTCGATTCAGCGCCCGACTACGAGACCAAGGCCTCATACGCCGTCACGGTGAAGGCCACCGCCGGGAGCAAGAGCGCCACCCGCAACGTGACCATCACGATCAGCAACGTGAACGAAGCCCCCTCGATCACGGGCGGCGGCCCTACCCACAGCCACGCGGAGAACGACACGAGCACGATCTCCACCTACAGCGCGACCGACCCCGATGCCGGCACCACGATCACCTGGAGCGTCGAGGGGACCGACAGTGGCAGTTTCAGCATCAACACGGACGGCGAGCTGTCCTTCTCGGCCGCGCCCGACTTCGAGACCAAGTCCTCGTACGCGGTCACGGTCAAGGCCAGCGACGGCTCGCTGAGCGCCACGCTCGCGGTCACCGTCACGGTCACCAACGTCGATGAGCCGCCCACGCTCAGCGGCACGAAGGTGCACACGAAGACCGAGGGCGCGGACAAGTCGCTTTCGACCTACACCGCCACCGACCCCGAGGGCGCGACCGTCACCTGGAGCCTGACGGGAACGGACGCGGGCGACTTCGAGATCAGCACGGGCGGCGTGCTCACCTTCAAGAACGCGCCCGACTTCGACAACCCCACCGACGCCGATACCAACAACATCTACCTGTTCAACGTGAAGGCCGCCGACGGCACGGGCTCGACCGCCAAATCCTCCACGCTTTCCGTGAAAGTCACGGTAAACGGCGTGAACGAGGCCCCGACGATCACGGCAGGCGGCGCCACCCACAACTACGCGGAGAACGGCACGGCCGCGGTCGCCACCTACACCGCCACCGACCCTGAGGGCACGACCATCTCCTGGACGCTGGAGGGTGACGACGCCGCCGACTTCGACATCAGCACGGGCGGCGTGCTCACCTTCGACTCGACGCCCGATCGCGAGGATCCCGACGACGACAACACGGACAACGTCTACGAGATCACGGTCAAGGCCTCGGACGGGACGCTGAGCGACACGCTGGACGTGGAGATCACGGTCACCAACGTGGACGAGGTCCCCACGCTCTCGGGCGCGACGTCCGTCACCAAGGTGGAGGATGTCGGGAAGGTCGTCACCACCTATACCGCCGCGGACCCCGAGGGGCAGACCATCGTCTGGAGCCTGAGCGGCACCGACGCGGCCGACTTCACGATTCCCTCCGGCGTACTCACCTTCAAGGTGGTCCCGGACGCCGACAATCCCCACGACGCCGACACGGACAACGTCTACGAGGTCACCGTGAAGGCGGCCGACGGGACCGCCTCCACCGCGCTCTCCAAAACCCTCGACGTCGAGGTGACCGTCAGCGAAACGAACGACACCCCGACGATCACGGGCGGCGGCGCCAGCCACAGCTACGCCGAGGAAGGCGAGGCCGCGATCGCCACCTACACCGCCACGGACGACGAAGGCGACACCATCGTCTGGACCGTTAGTGGGGCCGATGCCTCGAAATTCGCGATCACTACCGGCGGCGTGCTGAGCTTCGAGGACCCGCCCGACTTCGAGACCCCCGGTGATACCGGCACGGACAACGTCTACAACGTCACGGTCGAGGCCTCGGACGGAAACACCGCCGGTACGCTGGCGGTCACGGTCACGGTCACGGCCGTCGACGAGCCCCCCGAGATCGGTGGGTCGGCGGCCATCACCAAGGTCGAGGAAGACGGTACGTCCGTCACGACGTACACCGCCACCGACCCGGAGGGCGCGACGACGATCACCTGGAGCCTCACGGGAACGGACGCGGCAGACTTCTCACTCAGCACGGCCGGTGTGCTGACGTTCAAACAAGTCCCGGACTTCGACGACCCCGACGATGCCGATGGGGACAATCGCTACGAGATCACGATCAACGCGGCCGACGGAACGGACGCGACGGCGAAGACGGGCACGCTCGACGTGGTCGTCACCGTGAGCGACACGAACGAGTCGCCCGTGATCGTCGGCTCCGCCAGCTACGTCTACGACGAGGACCGCACGGACGCGGTGGCCACCTTCACGGCGACCGATCCGGAAGGGGACACAGTTGGCTGGTCTCTCTCCGGTGACGACGCGAGCGCGTTCGACATCACGGAAGGCGTGCTGACCTTCTCCACCCAGCCCGACTACGAGAACCATGCCGACAGCGACACCGACGGCGACTACGAGATCACGGTCGAGGCTTCGGACGGGACGAACACCCCCACCCTCGATGTGACCGTGACCGTGGACAACGTGAACGAAGCGCCCACCATCACCACCGACTCCACCTCCTCCAAACTTGAGTACACAGCCGGCCTGACCGTCGCCGTCCACACGTTCGCGGCCACGGACCCCGACGCCGACACCACCCTCCGCTGGACCGTGGAGGGCACTGACCGGGGCGACTTCGACATCAGCTCGGACGGTGTGTTGACGTTCAAGAAGAGTCCGGACTTCGACGCCCCCGCCGATGCCAACCGGGACAACGTCTACGACATCAC
>JAPOOQ010000137.1 GCA_026713345.1 Gemmatimonadota bacterium
GCCGGCTCGCGCGCAGTTCACGCAGCGCTACGTGCTGACCATCCGGGCGACGATCGCCGGCGGCAGCTCGGAGATCCAGCGCAACATCATCGCCACCCGCGGCCTCGGCCTGCCTCGCGGCTAGCCGCTTCGCCCAGGCGACCAGACCCAGCGGCCGCGCTCTCACGAGCGCGGCCGTCTGGCGTCCGGGAGGGCTCAGAGTAGCCCCGCGTTACGTCACATTCGCGTCGAGCCAGTCGGTCACCTGCGTCACCAGGTCCGGCAGCACGCGGCGATTCAGCACGAGCCCCCAGTGCGAGGCGCCGGGTGCCTCGAGGTACTCGGCCGGGAGGCGCATGTCGGCGTAGGCCGACCGCGGCCAGTCGCGGTCCTCGCTGCCCGTCACCACGAGGAGCGGACAGGGCAGCGACTCGATCACGATCCCCGCCTTGCGGTCGTCGCGGGCCGTCCTCGACTCCGGTGACAGTGACTCGATGGCGACGCGTCGCTCCTCGATGTCCAGGTCGGGCATGGCCGGCTGGTCGCCGGGATCGTCGCTCGTGATCCCGTACTCCTCGGGGCCAAACACGCCGGGGCGGATCTCGACGCCGTCATCGCGCGTGGCCGCGGGTGCGCTCGGTGCGAGCCCGACGCAGGCGCGTGCGACCCCGCGGGCGGCGACCATCATGGCCACCAGGCCACCCATGCTCCATCCAACGACGACCGGCGTCCCGGGCAGCCCGTCCGCCACGCCGGCAACGTCGTCGGCGTAGTCCGACATCGTCGCCCCATCGACGGAGCCCTCGCTCGCGCCGTGGCCGCGCAGGTCGATCGCGTGGCTACTCCACCCGCGTTCGGCGAGCGCCTGCTGCCAGAACCGCCACACCGGTGAGGAGTTGGCGGCGCCATGCACGAGCAGCAGCGGCGGCCGCTGCGATGCGTTCGTGGCCCCGATCACCGTGGCAGCCACCATGCAATGAACGATGCGGGACAAGCGTGAAGCCGTCCACGCCAGCGTGGCCACCCCCCTGGGCAGGGTTGCCTTGACCTGCATCGAGGTGCGGGCATAGTCCAGGAGAATTAGACAGAAGTAATATGCCTAAACGGTCTCCTTCATACGCATATCACACAGACCTGTTTGTAAGATAGCCCGAGTTCGTACCGGGTAGCGCGGTTCAGAGACAACGCGTGACCTTCACGCACCGCGAGCGACTCATCCGCACTGCTGCTCGGGCTGCAAGGGAGAACAGTCATGACAACGAGAGTGAATCTCATCGGACTGCTTGGGGCGGTTGCCATCCTGGCGACGTTCGCGTTCCCGGCCACGGACCGCGCCAGCGCCCAGGAAACCTTCACCTATTCCCTGGAGTGCGACGCGGCGTCCGGTGTGTGGTACGTAGCGGTGACGAATTCCAGCCCTCGCGGGTACTCCAACATCCCGTGCGACGAGGCGAAGCCCGGCTGGACGTTCGACACCCGCAACACCACCCTCGGCGACATCCTGTTTCTCTACGACAACGATCCCGTCCCTGGGACCGGTCTCCGGGCCCAGGAGCAGGGCAACAAGCGACCACCGGTAGCGGCACAGCCGCCGCTCGCGGACGGCACCACCTACACCACCTACACGTACAACGCCGACGCCAACAACCGTGCGGTGCGCGGCGATGACGGCGAATGCTACCGGGAGCAGCTCGTCAACCGTAAGTGGAAGCGCTCGCGCTCGTATGGCTCCAGTGACGCCGCCTGCCGGAACGCGAGTTGGAATGCCCACTACCGCTCGGAGGGTGAGCCGCTGATCAACCCGGACACCGGAACGTTCCCTCAGTCCTGGATAGCCTTGCCCTGACCCGGCCACGGGCAACTGGTTGACGAACACGCTCGGGCGACTCCTGCGGGATGCGCCGAGGACCCTGAACGCTGCCCACCGGCTGGAAGCACGGCGGAGCGCGGGCGCCGGACGCGGAGCGCGCCCGGCCGCCGGCGCTCCTCGCCCTCCTCGTGACGGCGGCCCGGGGGTGAGGCTGCTCACCACGCCGGAGGCGCACGCGCACCGCGTGACGCCCTCGAGGCTCGTCAGCAGACCGGGCACGAGCACGGCGGGTTTCGCGGCCTGAGGGCCGGCCGGAGCTACGCGCAGCAGTCCATGACGGGCAGTCTCGCCGAGGCGTACGAAGGTGGGCCGTGGTGAGCGCCGCAGAGCCCTCCATCACGGATCAGGACGGCACCGACCGGGGCTCGCCGAGGGCCGCCATGAGCGGCGTCCGGGGGGCGGGAGCGCGGATCGGATTCACACCGGCACCCGGCGGGTCCGTCTCCAACATCCCGTGCGGCGAGGCCGCTCGAGGCTGCTCGCACCTGTTCCGGCGTCGTCGGGGGTGTCCCGATGAAGGCCGCCGCGATCATCGCCGCCCTGGGCATCGCGCTCATCGTCACCATGGGGCCCGACCCGGCCTCCGCGCAGACGACCGTGGTCCGCGAGTGCGGGGACCACTACGTCGTCACGCGCTACAACTCAGACGGGACCGTGAAGGGGGTCTGGAACAAGCAGCTCTCCGCAGCGGGCACCATCTACACCGCCGGCAAGACGTGGAAGCTTGTCGAGGGCAATCCCGACCGCTTCGTCAGCGACGGCGGGGCGCAGCTGCAGGTCGTCGCGTGTGACGCAACCCCGGGCAGCAGCACTCGCGGCGTGCAGCAGCAGGGAGCCCAGGGGGCCCAGGCCACGACCCTGGTGGGCAACACCGGGCAGACAGCAGGTCTTGCTGATGTCGATGTCAGGTTCGACCACGCGCAGGCGTTCACCACGGGCAGCAATAGCTCGGGCTACACGCTGACCAGCGTTGAGCTGAATCTGAGGAACACCGGTACGCTCGCCACTTTCATCGTGACCCTCCACGCAGACTCGTCCGGAACGCCGTCGACCACGAGCCTCGGCACGCTCACGACGACGACGGCACTGACGAGCAACTACGGCCTCGTGCAATTCGACGCAGCCGGGACTGGCATCAGCCTCGACGCCAGCACGACGTACTGGGTGGTGGTCGACGTGTCCGCCATCAGCGCCGATACTGACATCCAGACAACGACTTCGGACGATCAGGACTCGGGCGCCGCCACCGGCTGGAGCATCGCGAACGATCGCATCGCCCGGGCCCCTGGGGCCACTGATTGGTCGACCATCGGCACCGACCAGAGCGCCGTCCACATCCGCATCAAGGGCTCTGCGAAGACGCAAACGCCGCAGACCCCGCCGCCGGTGTTCACGTCGGGGGACGACGGCCGCAGGGTGGCCCCGGGGCCATGGATCTCGCCCAGGGTGAACCGCGCGGACCTCAGCGGGACGACTGTGACCGTCAGCATGGACAAGGCCGTGCGGCTGGACGAAGCCAACTACACGCTGGCCCAGCTCGCGGACAAGTTCACCGTCTGGGTCAACGAAGTCAACCAGACGGGCCGCCAGACGATCGAGAGTGCGAGCGTCAGCGGCTACCGGGTCACGCTGAAGCTGGGCTCCAGCGCGCCCCCCGGCGCCAGGGTGTGGGTGAACTACTCCCGGGGGCCGCTGCTGGACGCCACCACCTCCGAGAAACGGGTGGTCGGGGGCTTCAGCCTCAGCCCGGGGCCGTGGGCCACGCCCAGGCCGAACCGCGTGTACGGCACCGCGACGGGTGTGGTCGTCAGCATGGACAAGCCCGTGCAACTGGACTCCGACTACTCGGATTCCCAGATCAAGGCGGCGTTCACCGTCCGGGTCAACGGCACTGCCCACGAGCCGACAGGGGTGACCGTCAGTGGGCGCGACATCAGCCTGACGATCGACGACCCCCCAGCCGACGGCGACAAGCTGGACGTGGACTACACGAAGGGTCCACTGCTGGACAGCACCGGCATGCGGATCCTGGGCTTCGCTTACTTCGGAGCCGGAAGGTGACGCCCGCAAGGTCCGCCTGCTCCACCATCATCCGGCCCGGGAGGGACGGCGGGAGCGGCGGCGGGCGTGCCGCCGCTGCGCAGGGGCGCTAGCGGGGCGGTCCACCGGGCGGTCGCCACGATCCGCTTCACGATCCCGATGCCGGGGGACAGTCCGCTGCTCGGCGGCAAGGCCGAGGATGTCGCCCTCGGCGGCCCGGTACCAGGCGAAGATGGTAGCCGCTTCGCTACGACTACCCCCGATGACGACCCGGAGGCTGCGCCGGCCTCGACCGCGGAACGAGCGCGGCACGACCGACTTCGACGACCTGTTGACCTTCCCCAAGTAGGGCGCGCGCCGCGCCGCCGCCGTCGCGGCGAGGGCGGGAGATCAGCGCCCGCCGAGCTGCCTCGAGGGCGTTCGCCGTGAGCGGCGGCGAGGCGCGGGGGCTTGAGATTGGTCCTATTACACAGAAAAACTACGCCATATACGGACTTCTCCCGCACTAATCATACATCTATATTTGTAATATATCCCCGACTCCGAATTGGTCCCGACAGGAACCGGCCCCCTCGATCTGGAGGCAAGCATGACCTTCACGCAGCCCGAGCAGCGCGCTCGCACCGGCGCCCGGCGTGTCCGAATGGAACGCGCTGTCCCGATGAAGTTCACCGCGATCGTCGCCGCCCTGGGCATCGCGCTCATCGTCACCATGGGGCCCGACCCGGCCTCCGCTCAGACGACCGTGGTCCGCGAGTGCGGGAAACGACTACGTCGTGACGCGCTACAACGCGGACGGGACCGTGAAGGGGGTCTGGAACAAGCAGCTCTCCGACGAGGGCACCATCTACACCGCCGGCAAGACGTGGAAGCTTGTCGAGGGCAATCCCGACCGCTTCGTCAGCGACGGCGGGGCGCA
>JAPOOQ010000138.1 GCA_026713345.1 Gemmatimonadota bacterium
AGGCGCGTTCGGAGGGGGGGGCGGGGGTCATGGGGTGGGGTGGGAGGTGGTGGGGTTGGGGGTGGTGGTGGGTTCGAGGGAGTGTCTTACGTCGATCTTACCGGTGACGGCGGCGGAGATCAGGGCGGTGCGGTATTCGTTGAGGTGGGCGATGGCGTCGATTACCTTGGCGATCATCGCGTCGATCTTGGCGGTTTCCCTGCGGACGAAGGCGACAATCTGATCCTGCTCGGTGATGGGTGGAACGGGTGTCGAAAAGCTGGCGACATCGTGCATGTAGATGGTCTGGTGCGTTGAGCCCATTGTGAGACGCCGAAACTCGGGACTCATAGCACGGAAAACACACAACAGGTATTCGGGCCGCAGAGATGGCCCGCAAACCCAGTTGACGAAGTCCTGTGTCGTCGCCATGTCAACGCCGAGAATCGCGGAGAATCCCACGGATGCGGTGCGCGACAGAATCACGGTACCCTCCGGGAGGAGTCTGGCGGAGGAGTTGGCTAGCCCGATCTCGCTGATCTTCTCCGCTGTCTCCCGCACGTACTCGACATGCCCGTCGCGGATTTGCCAGACATCTGCGAGCCCAAACCACGGAATGGTGCATCCCTTCCAATACTCCGGTTTCTGTCGGCTTGGGGTGTGTCCCGACCGCAGTGTTGCCGCGAATTTCGTCCTCTTCACCTCCCAATGCGCCGGAATCTCCCCCATCCACTCGACGCCGGAGTCTTTCATGGCGACATCGGGGTCAAGGCCCTTCGTGACCGCCTGGCTGATGAGCGCGGTTCGTTTCTCCTGCAGCAGCCTGATCAACTCTTTTTGCTTGGCTACGAGCGCGTCGCCCCTTGCCGTCTCGCGGTGGAGAAACTCCGCGATCTCGTGTTGCTCATTGAAGGGGGGTAGTCCGACCAGTTCGTTCAAGTAGGATTCACTGTCGAGGTTCTGTATACCAATGCTCTGTTTGATCGAGCGCACATTGATTCGGCTCGAGTAAAGTGAGGCGTGAAGGTAGACCAGGAATACCGGGTTATGCCCGTCGTTCACGGGCATTCTGGCGATGAAATTGGAACACACCGCGGGTAGATCATCAGCAAAGATCACGACAGCTCCAACTGGTTGACGCTCGCCCCCACCTGACTTTTCCAAGAGCAGGTTGCCTTGTCCGAGTCGGTGTGTCGAGAGCGCTCTTGGATCCACATGCCGCAGGGTGAGTGAGGACGGGTTGACCGTGAAGGTGTCGCGATCGAAATCCGCGACGCGAATACACGCGACGTCATTGGTTCCATCCGGATCTTCACCCCATACGCCATTCCGGCATTCGGAGATCGTCTTCTTGAGCCGTCCGACCTCCCAATGCGCCGGAATCTCCCCCAGCCACTCGACACCGCTGTCGCGGTACTCGGGATAGCGCCCGAACCGCTGCATCGCCCCCGAAGTTGAAACCGCAGCGTCACCCATTGGTACCCCCACCTCCCTCCTCCCCAATCGGCCGCCAAGGCCCTCCCGGCGACCACCGACGCCGGAACGGTTCGTCCCGCACAATGCTCGAATGGACGGGCCCAAGGAATCTCCGTATTCGGTCTCCGACATCCGAAAGGACCACCGGACCATCCGAGAAAAGAAGTGCGTTCGTAAGGAATCCAGCCCACAGCCTCTCCCGCTCCTCGTCGGAAAAGAACGACGCCTCAAGGACTGCGGGAACCTCGTCGTCCAGGATCGCCCCTCGAATCCCGAAGGTATGCTGGACCGCTTGCCGCAGGGTGGGACCGTGGAAGGGAAAGCGGGCCCCAAGCGCCGCGACATCCCACAGGTCCTTCATGCGCGTGTTGCTGAGGCCGTGCTGCACCATCGCATGGAACTTCTCGGCGACATGGCTCTCTCGCGGGTAGGTCCAGATCGATGGTTCCGGCTGATCGAGCAGAACCGGATAGCTGCATCTCTCCCGATCCGGGAACGGCAGGTCCCCGAAGCCTACGTCCACCTGTAGCGGCAGCCGGATCTTGCCCAGTCTCGCGTTCAGGCGTACGCGGACGGCACCTTGCGTCCTCCCCACCGGAAGGGGCTGCAGACGGATGTCCTCCGCTCCGAGTTCGAACACCACGCCATCTTCGGGGCAGGGGACCATGGCAACCGTCACCAGGTCGTCACGCAGTTCCTCCTCCCCGGGGAATCCCGAACGGAGCAGGTCCACATCCCGTGTGCCCCGGAACGTCTCCCCACCCCACACGACAAACAGGGTCGCGCCCTTAAGGGTGAAGCGGTCAGAAACCGGAGAATGGCCGAGGCGATAGAGGAACCGCTCGGCCGCGTAGGACTGGAGGAGGAAGTTCAGCTGCGTGTCGCGACTGCGTGCCAGGTTCAGCAGACGGCGATGGACCGACGCGGGGACGTTCTTGACCGGTCTCGTCCGCATCAATACGACCGCATTCTCAGTGCCGGCTCGACCAGCGACCGCGCGCCGCAGACCTCCGCGGCCCGCCAGATCTGTCCGGGAGTCGCTCTTCGGTCATCCAGCGCGTCGTGAAGTGCTTCGAGGGCGGGTTCGAGTCCGATCTTGCTCCGGAACCGGAAACAGTCCACGACCGTGCGCGCCGGAGTTGTGATCCTTGCCGGGACACCCTCGAAATCCGTGTCCTCCACCCCGTAGGTGAGCGCGGCCGAACTGAATCGCGTGATCCGCACCGGCAGCCTTCCCAGGGTTGGGACCCTCGCCTTGTGGGGGATCGCGATCCAGACGTGGCGCGGTTTCTGAGTGCCGATGTCGTGCACCTCCAGGGCCGTGAGCAGGCAGACGACCGCCTGCGGAACCCGCGCGCACACTGCGGCGAGTGTATGGTGCCTCGTGATGTCGGCGTGCGCCTTTCGGTAGAGGCCCCATCCCTCTCGCTCGACCAGTCCCAGCCCCTCCAGCCGACGAAGCTGCGGGTAGCTGATGCCGACGGCTTCCGCGTCGCATGGGCGGAAATAGGTGCCGAGATCCGCCTCTGCAAGGCGATCACCACTCGTGGTTTGCTCGATCATCGCGTGTCCGAATCAGAAAATGTCTACAATTGCGACTGGATGCCGACAATTTCTCATATTCTTGGCTTCCCGTCAAGCCCCTCCCGGCTCCGAAACGTACGATGTCCCCGCCACCTCCCGAAGCATCGCCACCATCTCGCGCTCGATCCTGCGGATGTCCGCCTCGATCTCCCCGAGCGGCCGGGGCGGCTTGAAGCGGTAGAAGTAGCGGTTGAAGTTGATCTCGTAGCCGACCAGTCCCACATGACCGTCGCGAGCATCGCGCTTGCTGGAGTTGATCCAGGCGTGGGGCGCATGGGGCTTGACCTCTCGGTCGAAGAACTCCTGGACGCGCGCTGGGATCCCCAGCTCGTCCACCGGGTCGGCCGCGTCGGGAAGCGGCACGCGCTCGGTGTCCCGGAGCCCCGGGTCCGGCTCGGGCAGGCCACGCTTGTCACGGCAGATGGCCGCCGTTTCGTCGCGTTCCGAAACTGCCGCCAGGATCGCCCTCCTGATATGGCGTCGTGACGCGGACACGATGCTCTTCGGGGCGTCGCCGCCCAAGCCCCAAAATCACTCATCAGTACCTTAGTGGGAAGAGTTCGACTTCCTGCCGCGAAACCACGGGTGGCAGTGTAGTGATCAAGCTGCGGTCGACTATCCTCTGCGCATCCACAGCCGATTGGACAGCGGACATCTTGATCCAATCGTTGTTCCACAGATGATCTCGCCTCTCCGCTACCAATTGGCATAGAGGCTCTTCGAAGTCATCCAGAGCCTGATGCAGGCATATTCGCTGAAGCCACAGTTCCAGAAGTCCAGTATTTGGTACTGTCGAGAATTTCCTCCTGATGCGCGCCACCACATCCTGCTTCTGCTCCTTCTTACCAAGGAACTCCAGACATCGACTCACGATCGCCGAAGCAATGGGATAGGTTCGAGGATTGCGATATGCAATGTCAACGGCGATACTGATGAGTGGCAAAGGGCTATCGCACTTCTTCAGGGTCGTCAAGCGATCGAAGACATCGGTGAGCGCACGACTAACGCTTCCGGCATTGGTGTGAACCGAGCTGTGGTCATGAATCGCGAGCAGATGTTTTTGAATGCTCTTGTTGTACTGTCTACGCGACAACCACTCCCATTTGTCTTTCTTGATTGATGATCGAATGACGCTGTGACTGACCGTAGTCTTTTGTGGATGGAGGTTCATTTGCAGATCTATCATGACCTCGGCAATAGCTTTCAGAATCAGCTCTCCGTCAGTAGGGGTATTCGCGAATATCCTATAGTCGTCCCGGTATCGTAGGACGCGAAAATCGGCGATCTTAGAATCTCGCAGCTTGTGTGCTAGCAAGAGGTCCGCGTAGCCCAGCACCATTTCTGCTATGAAATCCATCAGAACAGAACCCTGAGGGACTCCGCTCGTCTGTCCGTATCGCATGTCTTGCATGAACCAGTCAATAAGGTTCCCAACTAATGCCTTGTCCTTTCGTCCATCCGTAGTCTTGGTCTCCGCCTTGCCATGAAGTGCCCACGCAATCGAATGCGTGTATATTGATGGATAACAATCAGCCACATCGGTGTGCACTGTGTAGTCATAGTCGAGGGCGAGCTCAATGGACTGTTGCTCTACTCTCACCCACCACTCGCGTACTTGGCGAGCCTTGTCGCTTCCTTTACGTGGTGGGGCCACTGGCAGACTAAGGCATCGAATGCGACGATCGGCTTGCCTGAATGCCACAAAGCGTTTGCGAATCACTTCCCAGTGCGAGGCGTCAGTGAGTTGATTTACAAGTAACACATACAGGACAGGGTGAATCAGCTCATACTGACGCCAAGCATACCTGCCATCCTTGTTGCTCAGCAGTTGGTAGTTGACATCGTGCCGATTACGGACGTCGTTCCGTTCATAGACATCGGCCCATCCGCGACTACCGATCGCCCTTGCTACGTTGTCCAACAGAGGGTCGAAAACGAAATAGGGAGGCAACTCGATCTCACAATAGAATTTGCCGCGTAGGAAATTTGCACGGGCTTCAGGAGCGGAGAGATCAAGGAGAGTTTGCGTCACTGGCTTTCAGGGTTGGGGACTTGAAACTGGGAAGGCGTACTGGTTGATGGTCAGTTGTCGTAGAATACGGTCTGCGCCCTTCGGCGGGTAGGGTGTGACGGTGGGGGCCGTGTGATTGGGACCGGGTGGGGTGATCGATGGGTCTGTCCGTTCAGTCACCTGCCCCTCCCGGCTCCGAAACATACGATGTCCCCGCCACCTCCCGAAGCATCGCCACCATCTCGCGCTCGATCCTGCGGATGTCCGCCTCGATCTCCCCAAGCGGCCGGGGCGGCTTGAAGCGGTAGAAGTAGCGGTTGAAGTTGATCTCGTAGCCGACCAGTCCCACATGACCGTCGCGAGCATCGCGCTTGCCCGTGTTGATCCAGGCGTCGGGCGCATGGGGTTTGACCTCGCGGTCGAAGAACTCCTGGACGCTCGCTGGGATCCCCACCTCATCCACCGGGTCGGCCCCGTCGGGAAGCGGCACGCGCTCGGTGTCCCGGAGTCCCGGGTCAGGCTCGGGCAGGCCACGCTTGTCACGGCAGATGGCCGCCGTTTCGTCGCGTTCCGAGAGCGCCGCCAGGATCGCCTTCCTGATCGGTGCGCGCAGCTTAATGTCCGCCTTCTTCGCTGCCGCGTTGAGTTCGGCGACGAAGGTCTCGCGATCCTTGTGGAGGGTGTCGCACATACACTTGAGGGCGTTCTTGATGGAGTCCTGAAACGCACGGCCCTCGGCCCTAGCGCGCTCGCCCGCCTCACCCCGCCTTCGCGACTTGGCCAGATTGGCAAACGCCCGTTGGTCATCCAGCCTCGCGATCCTGTCCTCGCTGGCCTGGAAGTTCAGCCGCAGAGGACGCTCGACGGTGATCTTGCGGAATCCGAACCGCGTGGTCGGAAAGAGGCGGCTCACCGTCACCTCTTCGTCCTCACCGTCCTCCCGCGCCGTCCGCGTCTCCCCGTCGGCGAAGCCCCGAAGCAGTTCCAGGATGTCCGCGGCCCTCTCGGGCGGGATGTCGCGCCGTTTGTTCCCAAGGCTCTTCTTGAGTGGCGACCAGAAGGAGGTGGCGTCGATCAGCTGAACCTTGCCGGTCCGCTCCGGCGCCTTGCGGTTCGTCAGCAGCCAGATGTAGGTGCCGATGCCGGTGTTGTAGAAGAGCTGTTCGGGGAGCGCGATCAGCGCCTCAAGCAGGTCGTTCTCGAGGATGTGCCTGCGGATCTCGCTCTCGCCGCTCCCGGCGTCGCCGGTGAAGAGCGGGGAGCCGTTCATGATGATCGCGATGCGCGTCCCGCCCTCCGCCGGCGCCTTCGCACAGGCCAGCATGTGGAGGAGGAAGAGGGTCTGTCCGTCGCTGATTCTCGGGAGCCCCGGTCCGAAGCGCCCGGCCGCCCCCCGTTCGTGCTCCGCCTTGACCGCAGCTTTGTCGCGCTTCCAGTCCTTGCCGTAGGGCGGATTGGCGATCAGATAGTCGAAGTGGTGGCCGGCGTGCCGGTCGTTGGACAGCGTGCTGCCGAATTCGATTTTTCTCGCGTCGCGCCCGGTCGGGTCCTTCATGAAGAAGTCCGACTTCGACAAGGCCCACGTCTCGGGGTTCACCTCCTGCCCGAACAGGTGGATCCCCGCCTGGGGATTGATGGCAGGCCGGAGCACGGTCCCGTTGGTGCTGCGGCCCTGCAGAATGTGCTCCTTGGCGATCATCAGCATCCCGCCGGACCCGCAGCAAGGATCGTAGACGCTACGAACCACACCGGTCCCCGAGATCCGCGCCTCGTCACCCGCGAGCATCAGGTCCACCATCAGATGGACCACGTCCCGCGGCGTGAAGTGCTCGCCGGGATTCTCGTCGAGGGCCTCGTTGAACCGGCGGATCAGCTCCTCGAAAATCGTCCCCATCGTCGGGTTGTCCACCACGTCGGGATGGAGATCGACCTTGCGGAAACGCTCCAGCACCTGGAAGAGCAAGCCGGCCTCGTCGAGCTTGCTGATCGTGTTGTCGAAGTCGAACCGCTCGACCACCTCCCGCATGTTCTCGCTGAACCCCGCGATGTAGTTGCGGAGGTTCGCGGCGACCTGGGGCGCGTCGGCCAGGAGCCGGTCGAAGTTGTAGTGGGAGGTGTTGTAGAAGGCGAAGCCGGAGGCGAGTTCAAGCTGCTCGCGCCGATCCTCCAGGCCGCGGTCCTTGAGCTCGGCGTTCCGCGCCAGGACCTTCTCCTTGGTGGGCGCGAGGACGCAGTCGAGGCGCCGGAGGACGGTGAGGGGGAGGATGACATCCTGGTACTTCCCGCGCTTGAAGCTGTCGCGGATCAGGTTCGCGACGTCCCAGATGAAGCTGACGATTTCGGTGTGGGTCATGGGGGGTGGGTGAGTGAGGGACATCTCGGGCACACGGACTCCCGGGAAACGACTCGATACGAAGATTGGTAACGTTCTCTTTACATAATGTCAACCATGCTTTACTATTGTTCCTTGGGATCGATCGTCAATCTGATAGTCAAGACGCTATCGCGCGCAAGTTAAGCCGATCCGGGGGCGTGCCGGTTGAGCAGGCCATGAGCCCAGCATGACCGATGATGGACCTGGTGGCGTTCCGAAGGAATCTCTCCTCCTCAGACCTGAGAGGCTTCCCGATTCCCTCCGCTTTCCTCGCGGCGGTACCGCCCCGTGTAGAGGATAGCTCTGCGACTCTGTCGAGAACGGCCTTTTCGATTCGCCATCTTCTTGCTGCTTTTTCACGGCGCTTCGGAGGCTGTACGGAGTGTTCCAATACCGTCAAACAGAAGTAGGCCATGCTCACCAAAGGCTCCTCGCCTTGGCGATGGCCGATATAGCGCACGTACATGGCCTTGACGTCGGGATGTTGGAAGTTGCAGTCCCTGGGAGGCTCGGGGTAGTGACGACTGACCACCTGTAGCCGCGCGGACGCCCGTGGTGTTCCCGCACTTGCGCTCGCGCGGAGGTTTACGACACCAGGTGGCGGCTGCCGGTCAACTACCTCCGCACCCTGGAAGGCCAGCCTGAACGAGCCGGGTCCACCCTGCAGATCGGCGCTCATCTGCCACGACTCTATGTACTCGGCTACGGCATCGCGCGCTTGTCTCTCCGTCGGGAAGTGTTCCTTGAACTCGAAGCGTGCCGTTCCTTCCTTGACTATCAGGCGGAACTGACGCTCTTCACGGGAAAACGGGGGTGGATTGCGATAGGCGACCGAACTGCTGTGTTCTATCCGGTACGTCAACGCTACAACATGGGGATCTACCACACCTCTTGTTCCGACCTCTGCTCACGCAATCGATTCACCCCCCGAAGAACCAGCATGACAGCCTGTCCGATGAACGGAGTGCTCGCCAGCGCCTGGTTCTCTTCATCGGACAGCCCATTGTTCAGATCCCGGCCGGTCCACTCTTCAAGACGCCGCCGACCCGCCCACCCATTGCGTGAGCCGTCCCATGGCCCAACCAGGCCAAGGGTCTCGGCTATGTCGCGAGCGCAACCGCCGAACCCACCGATCAGAAACACCGGCTGGCCAGCGCGCAGTGACACCAGTGCCTCTTCAGCCAACCCGGGCATACTCCCCTTGAAGTTCGCGACCTGCCCGCCGAGAAGTACTCGGGCATCGGTGGAAGACCGCTGGAACTCTCGCATTGCGGTCAATCCGGAGCGCCATTCCTCTTCAGTCGGGTCGCGACTCGGGAGTTTGCGACCGGCGTCCATCGCCACCCGGGCTCCGTCACACCCGAGAAGCACGAGGTCGGCTGCTCCACGAAGTTCTGCTGCGAGCTGGTCAATCTGGTCCACCGGCATCCTGATATGTACGGGCCACGCCAAGTGATTGGTGACCCGCACGGCATCCTGCAGATCGGAGGTGGAGGTGTATCGCAGAACAAGCTGGAACAGAAGCCGGGTGAACCCGTGGGCACGCAGGTCGCCCCCGTACGCGAGATTCGCGCCAGAGGCGAGAAGCTGAAGCGCCAATTCGGCCGTCGCCTCTTTGAGGTGCCCTTCGCTCAGCCCCAGGGCTGCCATATCAGGACTGTCGGACGTTGAGATGGCAATCGTTATCGGGGCCTGCCGGTCCGCCGGGCTCATGATGGTTGCTCCGCCAGCCATTGAGTCATGGTCCGCAACTGCAGATCGCTCCTGGTCGCCCGTAAGACGCGCTGCTCTTCCTGGTCGAGAGGAGGGTCCGGGTACACGACGACTCTACGCTCTTCCTCCCTGGTCCCCAGCGTTGCCAGGGAGATGAGTTCGGGGGGTCGGGACATGAAGACTATATCTGGCCACCGGTCCGGGAGCAACTCGACGCGGCAGCGCCACAGAAAGTCTGCCAGCACCTCGTCCAGAAGGCGTCCGGCGATCTCTGGAAGGCGGTCCTTTTCAACCGGATCCATCCGAACAACCGGGACGTTGCCGAGATAAGCAAAACCCCGTTCCTCGCCAGCATTCAGACAGTCAACGACGATCATCGGCACCCCCCTGCGCTTGGCCACGATCACCTCGCGGCGGCACCACTCCCGGGAGGAATAGGAGTCCGTTTGGATTGCCAGAAAGACAGACCTCCCGATGTGATGCTCGATCACCTCGTGAAAGGGCAAGCCGGCCGGAATGTCATACACGTCCAGGAAGCTGGCCAAGGCGCTGTTCTGGTACAGCCAGCCACGGATCTCTTCCGCGATCTCCTTCCAGTGTTCGTCGTTCCTCGCCGGCCCCACCAGCGACGTTGCGGAAACGATCAGTGCCAAAATGGTCGCGAATCCTGTCCGCCATCCGGGCAGCCGGACGGCAGTCGGGGTGCCATATCACATGGATCAGGAATGGTGGAATGGGAAGATGCGGCATGGATTGGGGTGACCTGCGCGTGGAAGGTTCCTCGGGTTCCACAGGAGTTGGACCGGAGCGTGTCTCCGTAGTATAGCACCGGCCGGGTCAGCCACCGATCATCGATGGCCGACACTCCCCCCCACCCCCTTCAGAAGTAGAAATTCGTCGACAGATACACCACCCGCGGCACCGCCCCGAACTCCGACCCCAGCCTCGGCGCAAACCCCTCCAGCTTCGCCCCCTCCCCCACCC
Organism: Gemmatimonadota bacterium; assembly: GCA_026713345.1. GTDB lineage: Bacteria > Gemmatimonadota > Gemmatimonadetes > Longimicrobiales > Gaopeijiaceae > Bin94. The sequence goes on from JAPOOQ010000138.1 coordinate 10,122, forward strand.
CCAGAAACGCCCCGAACCGCACGCCCACGCTCTCGGTCGCCGAGTAGCCGAGGCCCGGCGCAAGCAGGAAAGACCCGTCGCGCAGGCTGCCCAGGAAGAGGTTGCTCGCCGAGAGGAGCGGGTGCAGCTGGTACGCGACCTGGAGCGCGCCGACATCCCGGCCCAGCACCTGCATCTCTCCTTGAGCGAAGGCGCGGCTGGTGGCGACCGCGAGCAGGTCGTCGGGTGTGGCCGCGCCGAGGCCGTCGTGCTGGTACTCCACCACGAGGTACACTTCCCGTCCGCCGAGCGAAAACGTGCGGTCCATCCCGACGCTGCCGCGAAGCGCCGTGCGGTCGGCGACGCGGCGGACGACGACTTCGGTGCGCGCCGCCCACAGTCCCACGGCGCCGGTGAGGAACGCGGCCGCGCCGAAGGTGTCGTGGACGGTGCCGGCCCATGCGCCCAGGTCCCAGCCGCGGTGGTTGGTGGTGGCGCGGGCCAGGAGAGAGAGCGTGCGCTCGCCCCCCGGACCGGCGAGGGCGGGGCGCGCGACGAATTCGAACTGCGTGAAGGCCCCCGCGTAGTAACGCAGCCGCGCCGCGTCCACGCCGATCCTGTACTCGCGGAAGGGGTCGGCGGGGTCGAAGGGGGAGAACGGGTCGGCGGGTGTGAGGACGAGGGTGGTCCCCCAGGAGATGGGCTGGCGCCCGATGACCAGGTCGGCGTCGGGGCCGAGGTCGAAGCGAAGGCTCAGCCGGTCGATCCTGTGCCGCCAGAGGACGCCCTCGCCAGCGTCGATTTCACCGTCCAGCGTCAGCCAGTCGCCGCTCGACGCGGATCCGGCCGCCGCGGTGAAGAGCTGCGCGCCGAGCGTCCCCGGTTCGCGAAAGGTGGGGGCGGGTTCATATGCGGCATCCACCAGCCCGGGCCCGGCCCCCCCGTCCCACATGAGGCGCACCCGCTGGAAGCCCGAGCCGTTGGATGGGCCGCCGAGCGGGCTGCTGCCCACCCGCGTCCACAGATTCAG
>JAPOOQ010000139.1 GCA_026713345.1 Gemmatimonadota bacterium
CCCCATGACCCCCGCCCCCACCTCCGAACGCGCCTTCGAGGACGCCATCGAGTGCGCCCTCCTCCGCTGGGGCCCCGACGCCTGCCCCGAGCGCGACGGACACCTCCACGAACCCCCCGCCCCCCCATACGGCGCCGGCTTCGCCCCCGGCAGCTACCACCGCCGCACCTCCGACACCCACTACGACCGCGACCTCTGCCTGATCCCCCGCGACGTCATCGATTTCCTCGTCGCCACCCAGCCACGCACCTGGAACCGCCTCAAGCAGCACCACGGCGCCGATGTCCGCAAACGCTTCCTGAGCCGCCTCGCCCGGGAACTCGACCGGCGCGGCGCCCTGGATGTCTTCCGCAAGGGCATCAAGGACTCGGGCTGCAAGTTCGACCTCGCCTACTTCCGCCCGGCGAGCGGCCTCAACGAGGAGACCCGCCGGCTCCACGCGGCGAATCTCTTCTCCGTCATCCGCCAGCTCCGCTTCAGCACCAAGACGGAACAGAGCGTCGACATGGCCCTCTTCCTCAACGGCATCCCCTTCTGCACCGCCGAACTCAAGAACCCGCTCACCGGCCAGAACGTCGAGAAGGCGATTCTGCAGTACCGCAGCGACCGCGACCCCCGCGAAACGCTCTTCGCTCACCGCCGCTGTCTCGCGCACTTCGCCGTCGACCCGAACTGGGTCTACGTCACCACGCACCTCCGAGGCCCGAAGACGCGCTTCCTGCCCTTCAACCCCGGCAAGTTCGGCGGCGCCGGCACGCCCCCCGTCCCCCCCACCCAGCGCGGATACGGCACGGACTACCTCTGGGACGAGGTCTGGGCGCGCGACAGCGTCCTCGATCTGATCCGCCAGTTCGTTCACGAAGTCCAGGACGAGGACGACAACGGCCGGCGAACGACCCGCCTGATCTTCCCGCGCTACCAACAACTTGACGCCGTCCGGCGCATGGTCTCTCACGCCCGTCGCCACGGCGCGGGCCGGCGCTACCTGGTCCAGCACTCCGCCGGGAGCGGCAAGAGCTTCACCATCGCCTGGCTCGCGCACCAGCTATCCACGCTGCACGACGCTGGGGACCGTTCGGTCTTCGATTCCATCGTCGTCGTCACCGACCGCCGCGTCCTGGACCGCCAGCTTCAGCGCGCCATCAGCCAGTTCGAACAGACGATCGGCGTCGTCGAGAACATCGACCGGACCTCGCGGCAACTCCGGCAGGCGCTGGAATCCGGCAAGCGGATCATTGTGACGACGCTCCAGAAGTTCCCGGTGATCGCCGAGGAGATCGGATCGCTGCCCGGCAAGCGCTTTGCCGTGATCGTCGACGAGGCGCATTCGTCCCAGTCCGGCGAGAGTTCGAAGAGCCTCAAGGCGGTGCTCGCGTCCGGGAGCCTCGAGGCGGCGGAAGCCGAGGAGGCCGGTGCCGCGACGCCAGAGGAGGAGCTGGAGGCGACGATCCTCGCCGAGATGGAGAAGCGCGGTCCCCTGCCCAACCTCTCCACCTTCGCGTTCACGGCCACTCCGAAGGCGAAGACCCTGGAGCTATTCGGAGTGCAGCGCGCCGACGGCAAGTTCGAGCCCTTCCACCTCTACAGCATGCGCCAAGCGATCGAGGAAGAGTTCATACTCGATGTCCTCGCCAACTACACGACGTATTCCGCTTACTGGAAGCTCTTCAAGACCATCGAGGACGACCCGCGCTACGAGAAGAAGAAGGCGGCCTACCTGCTCAAGTCCTTCGTCGAGCTGCACCCGCACGCGATCGGCCGCAAGGTCGAGATCATGGTCGAGCACTTCGCCGCCGAGGTGCACGACAGGATCGGCGGCAGGGCCAAGGCGATGATCGTCACCCGCTCCCGCCTGCACGCGGTGCGCTACAAGCTCGCCGTGGACGCCTATCTCGCCGGGAAGGGGTATCCCTGGAAGTGCCTGGTCGCCTTCTCCGGCAAGGTGGACGACGGCGGGAAGGAGTACACCGAGCCCGGGATGAACTCGGCGGGTGCGGATCATGTGATCGGGGAGCAGCACACGGCGGCCGAGTTCGCCAAGCCCGACTACCGGTTCCTGGTCGTGGCGAGCAAGTTCCAGACCGGCTTCGACCAGCCCCTCCTCCACACCATGTACGTGGACAAGAAGCTGGGCGGCGTGAACGCGGTGCAGACCCTGTCGCGCCTGAACCGGACGCATCCCGGCAAGGAGGAAACCGCGGTACTCGACTTCGCCAACGAGGCCGAGCACATCCGCGCCGCGTTCGAGCCCTACTACGACACGACGCTGCTGTCGGAGGGGACCGACCCGAACCTGCTGTACGACATCCAGGGCGAGCTTCGGGCCTTCGACGTCTACAGCGAAGCGGAGGTGGACGCGTTCGCCGGGGCCTACTTCGGGCGCAACGCCACCCAGGACCAGTTGTATGCGCGTCTGGCAGGCATCGTGGATCGCTTCCGTGATCTCGAAGCCGACGCACGATCCGATTTCCGGGGCGGCCTGCGGAAGTACAATCGCCTCTATTCCTTCCTGGCCCAGATCCTGACCTTCAGTGACGCGGACCTTGAGAAGCTCCACGTCTTTGCTCGTTACCTGCGACCCCTGTTGCCGGGAGACGGGACCGAGCTTCCGCGCGAAGTGCAGCAGAACATCGACATGGAGTCGTACCGGCTGCAGCGGACGGGGGGCGGGGGAATCGGGCTGTCCGATCGAGCTGGCATAATCGATCCGCGGACGAGCGGGATTCACCAGGGTCGCGCCCAGGAGGAGGTCGAGGCCCTGTCACGGATCATCGCCGAACTGAACGAGCGCTTCGGCGTCGAGCTGGGGCCGGAGCACCGGGTGACTCTGGAGCAGATGATGGACCGGCTCGAGGGGGACCGCGCCCTCGACGCAGCCGCCCGCGTGAACACCCGCGAGAACGTCCGCCTGACCTTCGACAACAAGGTGGAGGAGGTGATTCAGGAGATCGTCGACTCGAACTTCGATCTTTACCGGCGGATCACCGACGACGAGGCATTCGGCGAGCTGGTGAAGACGCTCATGTTCGATCAGTACCTGCGTACGCACCGGAACGCCGAGGCGCTGATCAAGCAGGGGGAGTCGAAGACGCTGGAGTTCAAGTCCACCCTACGGTGGAATCTCAAGGAGGACCGGAAGGACAACCGGGTGGCCTTCGCGGCGCTGAAGACGATCGCGGCGTTCCTGAACACCGAAGGGGGCGATCTGCTGATCGGGGTGGCGGATGATGGGTCGGTGGTCGGGATCGAGAAGGACCGGCTGGATAACGACGACAAGTTCATGCTGCATCTTGTCCAGGTCGTGCGGAATGGGCTGGGAGACCGCGCGGGGGTGTGTGTGGATCCGAAGATGCAGGAGTTGGACGGGGGGACGGTGTGCGTGGTGAGTTGCCAGCGGAGTCCGGAGCCGGTGTACCTGAGATGGAAGGGGATGGAGAGCGGGGAGGAGGGGGACTTCTTCGTGCGGAGCGGGCCGGGGACGGTGAAGCTGGCGCTGGAGAGTGCGGGGAGGTATGTGGAGACGCGGTTTGGTGTCCAGCAGAATGCTTCCCCTCGCAACGTGGGATCTCAACAAAATGACCCTCCTGAACCTGCCCTATCGAGGGTCCTCGGGAAAGGTACCGACAAATGAAAGAGATAAACGGTCAAGTCGTCGCTTGGAACCCTGAGACGGGGCGCGGGTCGATTCACGGTGATGACGGCAAGAGGTACCCGTTCACTACCAAAGAGTGGGCTGACCCCGACCACGGTCCGTGGCCGCAAAGTGCCGCGTACACGGACTTCAAGCAGCTGGCGGAAGAGCTCTCGCAGCGAGTGCAGTCGAGAGCCAATGGAATTATGTAAAGTATAGTTGTCACAATGTAATATGAACGTTACATATTCCAGTGCGGGCATCAAGGCTCGCCCCCGGCTCCCGGGCTGGCCGCGCGCAAGCCGTCCAGCCACTCGGCCGCGTCCGCCAGGCCACCAAACGTGAGCAGGTGAATGTCGACGGCAAGCGCGTCCTCGTTGGCGGCCAGATGCCGCGCCAACGCCAGCGCAATGGGAGTCGGCGACCATCTGCCCGCCAGGCGTGCGACGCCGGGCCTGCGCCTCAACGCCCGTGCGGACGCCCCGACGCCGCAGCGGACCGCGTATCCGATCAGCGTGCGCAGCGCGACGGGCCCCGGCACCCCGATGCGAATCGGCAGCGTGCAACCGGCCTTCCTC
>JAPOOQ010000140.1 GCA_026713345.1 Gemmatimonadota bacterium
AAGCCACTCAGGTAAAGAGGCGCCCCCCACCCCCTCCCCGGGATTCATGACCCCCGGCGGGCCCACCCCCGCCTCCCCCCCCCGCGCCGCCGCCACTCCCGCCGCGCCGAACTCCTCCTCCAGGAACCCGATCTTCCCCATCCCGATCCGCAACCTTGACGACGGGGTGAAGACCCGGTTGCGCGTGCGCGCTGCCACCAACGGCCGCTCGATGGAGGAGGAGGCACGCGTCATTCTGCGTGAGGCGGTGGAACGGGAGGGCTCGGAAAAAGGGCTTGGGACAAGGCTTCACGAGCTGTTCAGGCCCTTCGGAGGGGTCGAGCTGGAGATTCCACCAAGGGAGCCCATGCGCGAGCCCCCGCGCTTCCGCTGACAATCGGGATGTTCATTCTCGACACGAACATCGTCTCGGAGTTCATGCGGGAGCGACCGCATCCAGCGGTTCTCCACTGGCTCGACGACCGGATGGAGCGTGATCTGTTCGTTGCGGCGGTGACCCAGGCCGAGGTTCTGGCCGGCATCGCCCTTCTGCCCAGGGGAAAACGGCGGCAGGGCCTTGCCGCCGCGGCCGATCGCGCCTTCGACGGAATGTTCGCGGATCGAGTGCTGCCCTTCGACCGGTCGGCCGCGCGCGCCTACGCCGGGATCGCTACCGCACGGCGCCGGGTTGGCAGGCCGATCTCGCAGGCCGACTGCCAGATCGCAGCGATTGCCGCTGCCCGAGGAGGGACGCTGGTGACAAGGAATATCCGGGATTTCGAGGGGACCGGGGCTGCCGTGGTCAATCCCTGGGAAGACGTGTAGCGGCGAATCCGCACACTAGGCCGCGCGCCACTCAATTCGGCCAAATGTAAAGAACGTTTTACAAAATGTCATGTTCGCCATACAAATCGCGCCTGCGGGGCCCTTCTCTGCGTCGGATCCTTCCGGCCTGCCTCATCCTGGCTGCTTGCGCGCCGGATCTGCCCGAGCGGCCCGCCGACGCAACCCGGCCCCTTGACCTATCCGAACGAGACCCATGGGCTGAGCGCGGCGGCCGGCGTCCGAAAGCGTTTCAGCTGAAACGTCCCATACGAGCATGGAAGCGCCCTCCGCGCGTTTCAGCTGAAACGTCTCCGGCCCGACGCCCACAGCACCCCCGCCAGCCCCAGCCCGATCCAGATCGCGGACAGTGCCGTCCACATCGTGACGGTCGGCAGGAGGGTCCAGGCCTCCCTCCAACCGGTCGGGAGCTGTACGCCTCGTGTAAACGAATCTCCACCGATGTACCAGGTGACGAAGTCGGTGGTCCGCTTGATCCAGTCGATGTCCCAGATGTCGGCGGCGCCCAGCACGACCGCGCCCCCGACCCACAGCCCCGCGGCCCAGAACAGCGGACGCGCCGTGGCGAGCATGAGGGTGCTGGCCAGCAGGTAGGCTGCCGTCGCCGCCGAGAACGGCATGGCCCACTCCCACCACGGCGTGGTCCAGTTCACCGATTCCACGGCGCCGGGCGTCCCCGTGGTGACTCCCAAGGGGTCGTGGAGGAACAGGCGGACTTCGTCGATGCCCAGCGTCCCGCCGCTCGCCAGCACCGTGAAGGTGACCCAAACAAGGGCCGCACCCAGGATCGCAAGGAGCCAGACCCATCCGGCCGCGACCTTGAGGAGCGCGTGCCTCCGGTGATCGACAGGCAGTGACCAGAGCGGGGTGTCGCCGAAGCGCCGCTCGCCCTTCCACACCACGAGCGGAAGGAGCAGGCCAGCGAACACGGCGAAGAAGCCGCCCCCGGACTCCCCGGGATGGAAGACAAGCTCGGCCGTCTCCTCATTGACGATTGCCTGCAGGGCCGGAATCCTGCTGAAGGCGATCACGGCCACCGAGCCGAGAACCAGCGCCACGGCTGCCAGCGCGCCCTCGCGGCGGATGGCCAACCCGACCACGCGAAGCTGCTCGATCCACACCGCCTTTGCCGCGGGCATGCGGCCGACCGTGGAGTCCTTCATGATGCCTCCCTTCCCGACAGCAATGCCACTGCCGCTTCGTCCACCGAAAGGGGGGCGACCTCACGAACTGCCGCACCGGCCCGTGACAGGCCGCGCGCAACGGCGTCCCGGTCGCCCCACACCGTCCATTCGATCGCGCGGCCTGCGCCGCTGCGCCTGACCACCCGGCCTGCCAGCTCGCCGGGCTCTCTCCAGGCCTCGGGAACGTCCGCCCAGTAGCGCAGCAGGCGCCCTTGCAGTTCGTCGCGCGGCAATTGCCCGAGGAGCCGTCCTTCCGACAGCACGCCCACGTGATCCACCAGGGGCTCCACCTCGTATACCCTGTGCGTGGAGATCACGACGGTGGTCGGGGAATCGGCGAGATGCTCGCTCAGGATGCTCAGCGTCTCGTCGCGCACCACGTGGTCGAGGCCGTCCGTCGGCTCGTCCAGGAGGAGCAGCGGCGGCCTGTGCGCGAGCGCCACCACGAGCTGGACACGTCGGCTCTGGCCCTTCGACAGCGTGTGGCACTTCCGTCCGGGATCGATCTCGTACCTCTCCCTCAGTCTCCGGGCGTACTCCGCATCCCAGGAGGGGTAGTAGACCGCCTGGTGCTCAAGCAGCCTGCCCACCGTCATCCAGGCGTAGCCGAGCCGGTGGTCCTCCGGCACGTAGCCGACGCCGGCGCGGACTTCTGCGCCCCGGTCGGCCGGGTCGCGCCCCAGGACATCGACCGCCCCGCCCTGGTAGCTGACGAGACCCATGAGAGTCCGAATCAGCGTGCTCTTCCCCGCACCGTTGGGACCCACCAGCACGTATACGGCCCCTTCCGGGACCTGCAGATCCAGACCGTCCAGCGCCCGTACCGAGCCGAACCGCTTGGCCAGGCCTCGCGTCGTGACCGCGAACGGGCCACCGCCGAGGTCAATGGGAAGCGCCGCCCTAACCTTGTCCGTCATCGTCCGTCCTCCCTGCTTCCGTCTCCATTGGCATCTCCATCTCCACCGGCATCTCCGTCTTCCACCTCTTGCAGCGCCGTCACCAGGTCCGCCAGTGCAAGTCCGTTCCGCGAGGCATCGGCCAGGGCCCGCCTCGCCACCTCCCTCGCCAGCCGCGGCCGCTCCCTCTCTTCCGGCCGCACCCCGGGGGCCACGAACGTGCCCTTCCCATGCAGGACCTGTACCACGCCGTCACGCTCGAGTTCGGCGTACGCCTGCGATACGGTCCGGGGATTCACGCGGAGGCTCGACGAGAGGTCGCGCACCGATGGGAGCGGGTCCTCGGGACGAAGAGTTCCGCGCACGAGACCGCTGCGCACCGGGTCCATCATCTGGACGTAGAGCGGTCGGCCGTCGGCGTGGGTGAGTCGAATCTTCATGGCGCCTCACTGTTGCAGTCATATACTACACATGCAACAGTATGGGATGCACCCAGGCGTGTCAAGGGGGCCCTGGAACCGCACTCCCGGTCACGGAGGAGGACCGCCGCGTTTCAGCTGAAACGTCCCATTCGGCCATGGAACCGCCCTCCCCACGTTTCAGCTGAAACGTTTCCGACCTCCCCTCATTCCTCCCCCTGCCGGCGCGCGATCCGCTCCAGCTTCGGCCCGATCGACGTCATCACCGCCGCGAACAACACGACCACCCACCCTGCCGAGAGGATCAGGTGGACGCCGACGAGCGCCCTCGCACCGACGGAGTCCGGCGAGACGGTCAGGAAGTCCTGGCCGAGAGCGGTGAAGAACGAAAAGAACAGCCAGTCGGCAATCCCCGTGCCGGTGCCGCCGTCGGAAAACGCGCCCGGGCTGAAGCGTCCCAGCATCCCGTAGAATCCGGCGAACAGGACGATGATCGTCAGGTAGCCGACCGCGAACCCGCCGATCGGGACCCACATGACGCGCAGGTAGTCGGCGAGGTGGCCGTACACGCGGAGCCGCGGCAGCAGCCACGTGATAACGGTCCGACCCAGTAGAAACGCGCCCGCCGGAACCGCCACGAGGAGCATGAATATGAGCCCGACGGCCCGCGCGACCAGAACGATTTCCAAGGTCAGGAAGCCACCTTGAACCAACTCGGAGAACATCAGGAAGAACAACAGGGCGAACAATGCCAGCGAACCCAGGACAAGCAGCCGGGGAGGACGGGAATCCTGCCACCCTTCCCGGCGCTGGCTCAGGAGGCCGCCCATCAGCGCGATCCAGGGAACACAAAGGAGCGGGGCCAGGGTGAATTGCAGGTTGTCCGACGCAGCCAGGACGGGAAGGAGCCCCAGGGCGAGCGGAACCGATGCGATCAATGTCTCACGACTCATCTCCCGATACCCGGAAAGGGAAGATCCGCGGAGACCGCAAGTCAAGCCGAGTGCCAGGGCAAGGACGGGCGGGACGAGGACCGCAAATCCGTCCCAGGCCGCCAGGCCGCGAATCAGCGCGGCGGTGATCCCGACAATCGAACCCACCACGATGCCGGTCCACGGTCCGCTCCCCGCTCCCCCGCGCAGGCCGACGCCCACACCGACCCCGATCCCGCAGCCCACCCCCATCAGGACATCGGTGTGCAGTCCGGTGATCGCGTAGCCGAATGGCACGACGACAACGGCGATGGCAGCCGCTATCCGCGCCGCCGGCAAGATAATACGGTTCATCATTGGCTACCCTTCGATCAAGATGTCAAGCAGAGTTTACCAATTGTAACGTCAACACGACACTCTTGGTTGTCTGGTCGAATCTATCAGCGTCGCGCGGTCGACGACATGCTACCCACGGTCAAGACAGGACAAACCTGCGGTGCTTCATACTCCAGCCCCAACAGCCGGAAGTAGTTCTCCCCCAACGCAATGTTCCGAAACGCCTCGTCGTCCAGGAAGCCCAGGATCCGGCTGTTGACCTCCAACTCCGTCCTGTAGACCTCGAAGTCCTTGTCCGACGACGCCAGGAAGTCGGTTCCCGGCAGGATGCGGTCGGAATACTCGTTGAGGAAGTCGATGTAGAGCGGCTGGTAATCCTCCCTGGAGAAGTAGCTGTCGTCGATGACGCGCCAGGTGATGTCGAGCATGAGGTTGGGGTGGCGGTCGAGCACCGACGACATGAGCGCGATGTGATCGGCGGCCGGAAAGGTGGTGAGCTCCCGCGACAGCCCCATGTGCATCCAGACGATCTTGTTGTCCGGGTAGAGGTCGAGCACCTCCTGCATCCACGCCAGGTAGCGGGTCGGCTCCTCTTCGCTGCCAAGGTCGGAGTGAATCGCGATCGGGATGCCGCGCTCGCGCAGTACCGCCATGAAGGGCGACCACTCCGCGATCGTGGCCATGGGCACCGGTTCGTGCCCGTTCGCGAAGAGCGCCTGCTTGACCAGGTTGACCTCGCCCATCCACCGGAACATCCCAGGGTACTCGGTCTCGAGGAGCTCGATGCCGCGGAGCACCGACTCCGGCCGCGACAGGTCGGGGAAGGTCATGGCAAGGGTGGCGTGCATGCCCTCCGGCGAACTGGCCAGGAGGTTGGTCGCGTTGGCGAAATCGTTCTTGAGGGTGGGGATGACGGGGGTCCCCGGGCAGTCCAGGTAGTAGGTGCACGGCGAGTCCACCGGGAGCATCTGGCCGATCCCGTAGATGTTCACGAAGCGGACGCCGGTGTCGCGCAGATAGCCCATGACCTCGTCGAAGGGGACGGCAGGGCCGCCGAAGGGGCGGAAATGCAGGTGCGTGTCGACGACCGCGGTCTGGGGCTGGGCGGTGCGGTTGTAGCAGGCGGGGGCGAGGTTCTGGCCGGGCTCGAAGGCATCGAGGCCGGGCCGGGGCGGGGTGGCGCAGGCGGAAACAGCCGCCGCCACAAGGACAAGAAGTATTGGCAATCCTGGGTACGCCTTCTTGCTATGCGACCCTGAACTCATGTCAACTGCCTCCGTTTTGGTTTCGAGATATACAATAGAGCCATTCGACCGAAAGGCAACGAAGAGCCGAGCCTCCCGGTGGCCCCGCTTTTCGACCGCCCCTACACCTTCACCCGCTTCCACTTCCCCCGCTTGAACAGCACCGCGCTCACCACAGCCAGCGTCGAGAACGACACCGTCATCGCGATGAACACCCCGTTCGGGCCCATGCCGAGGGGGAAGGCCAGCATCCACGCGAGCGGGATCTCCCAGAGCCAGAAGCAGAAGAGGTTGATAATGGTCGGGGTCCACACCGCGCCGGCGCCGTTGAAGGCCGCGGTGAGGACCATGCCGTAGGCGTAGAAGACGAAGCCGATCGAGACGATGCGGAGGCCGTCGATCGCGGTCGCGGTGGCCGCGCCGGTGCCGCCGAACAGGCTGACGATCGCGGGGGCGAAGGCGAAGAAGAACACCCCGACGGCGCCCA
>JAPOOQ010000141.1 GCA_026713345.1 Gemmatimonadota bacterium
CGGCTGTCCCGGGAGGAGGCGCTGGAGCGGGAGCGCGCCGCGCTGGAGGAGATCTTCGGCACGGCCGACTGGCGCGAGGGACTGGCCGCGTTTCACGAGAAACGCGCGCCCAGCTACAAGGGCAAATGAAGGATCGCAATCCCAGCACATGTCGTGTCCACATGACATAATGACAAGTAAACACGACCTATCCGTGCTTCGTCAGGTCTTTGAGCCTCGCTCGATCGCGGTCGTGGGCGCCAGCGCGAACCCCACCAAGCGGGGCCACCAGATCCTTCGCGCCTTGGACGAGTCCGGCTATGCGGGCGCCGTCTACGCGGTGAACCGGGGCGGCGGCACCATACTCGGTCAGCCGGTCTACAAGTCGGTGGAGGACTTGCCGGAAGCCGCCGACCTCGCGGTGCTCTGTACCCCGGCGGCGACCACAGTAGCCCTCGTGCGGGCGTGTGGGGAACGGGGTGTCGGCGGCGCGGTGGTGCTGGCGGTAGGCTTCGGGGAGTCGGCTGGCGAAGGAGCCGAACTCGAAGCCCGGCTGCGGGAGGCGGGTCGCGAACACGGCGTCCGCATCGTCGGGCCGAACACATCGGGACTGCTGAACCTGCCTCTCGGCGTCAACCTGATCGGGGCCCGTGGGGTGCGCCCCGGGGGGATTGCGCTGGTCGTGCAGTCGGGGAACATCGCGCTCGACCTGATGACCCGGGTCACCGAGCAGTCCCGGATGGGGATCTCGATCTGCTGCGGCCTCGGCAACGAGGTGGATGTGGGCTTCGGGGAGGTGCTGGAGTACCTGGGCGAACACGATGAGACGCGGGTCGTCATCGCGCACATCGAGGGATGCAGGGACGCGCGGGCGCTGCTGCATGCGGCCGCCCGGGTAACGCGGCGGAAGCCCGTCGTGGTGATCAAGTCGGGGCGGACGGCCCTCGGGGCGCACGCGGCGCTGTCTCACACGGGAGCGGTGGCGGGCCCCTACGACCGGCTTCGCGCGGGTCTCGCCCAGGCGGGGGTCGTCGAGGTCCAGAGAAGCGACGAGCTGCTGGCCGTCGCCCAGGCGCTGGCGTCGCAACCGGCGGTCGCCCCGTCAACACACTCCCGGCCAACCGGACTCGGCGTCGCCATCCTGTCGGACGGAGGCGGACAGAGCACCCTGGCCGTGGACGCGCTGCACGAAATGGGGGTGGCGCTGACGGGGCTCGCGCCGGCAACCTCGTCCGCGTTGCGGGCGCTGCTGGGGCCGGCCGCAGCCGTGCGCACCCCCGTGGATGTCGCGGGAGCCGCCGACGCCGATCCGGGTGCCTTCGCACGCGCGCTGGAGGTGCTGGCGGCGGATCCGGGGGTGGGCGTCGTGCTGCTGGTTGGGCTCTTCGGCGGATACGCGATCCGCTTCTCCGGACAGCTCGCGGAGCGCGAGGCGGAGGCGGCAGCGTCGATGGCGACGACAATGAAATCGCTCGGCAAGGGGCTGGTCGTGCACTCGCAGTATGCATCGCACCGGAGCGCTGCGCTGGAGGCGTTGCGGGGAGCGCACGTCCCCGTGATCGGGTCGCTGGATGTGGCGTGCCGGGCGGTGGCCGAGCTGCAACGTCGCGGGGTGCGGTTGACGCGTTCGGTCCAGTGGCGTCCCAAGAGGGAACATGCGCGCATCACCGCATCATCGCATCATATCATCAATGATGCGCGCGCCGAAGGGAGGTACACGCTTGACGAGATGGAGGCGCGCGCGCTCCTGGGCGAGACCGGCCTCTCCTTCCCACTCACCGAGGTCGCGCGCTCGGCGGACGAGGCCGCGGCAGCTGCGACGCGAGCCGCCCGCCCGGTCGCGATCAAGCTCCTGTCAAAGCACATCACCCACAAGACGGACGCCGCGGGCGTGGTGCTGGACGTCACGGGCCCGGACGAGGCTCGCGCCGCCTTCGAGTCCATCGCCGCGAACGCGCTCGCCTACGCGCGGGCCCGGGGGCTGCCCGAAGAGGAGTGGGCCGCGACCGTTTCGCCCATGCTCGCGCCGCCGGTTGCCGAGCTGCTGGTCGGTGCGTGCCGCGATCCCCAGCTCGGACCCGTGCTGACCATCGGGGCCGGCGGGATCTGGGTCGAGGTGCTGCGCGACGTGGCGCACCGCGTGCTCCCGGTGGCGCCGCGTGAGGTCGAGGCCGCGATCGGGGAGCTGAAGGTGAGCGCGCTGCTCGCCGGTGGGCGGGGGGGGCGCGCCGTGGGGCTGGGCGCGATCGTCGACGCGGCGGCCGCGGTGGCCGAGTGCGTGATGCGGTGGCCGGATGTCGCGGAGGTCGAGGTCAACCCGCTGTTCGTGTATGAGGACCGAGCGGTGCCGGTGGACGCGCGAGTAGTCCTGGAAGGGCCAGGGAAACCAGATCGGCCTTGATTACGTCATGTCGGTGAGTCGTCCCGTAGGCCTGAGCGTGCTGACGCTGGCCACCCTGAGCGCCACATCCACCTGCCACGGGCCAGGTGCCCCCTCGCAAGGAGACTTGAATGTCTGCGCCACGCTCCCCCTCACCCTGTCCGCGCACCGCCGGACTCGACATCGTGCCGGCGCGCTCCATTCAGCCGGGGATCGTCCACGGACTGCTCGCCCTGGCCGCCCTCCTCTGCGGCGCATGCGACTCGGCCGCGCGGAACCCCGGCCCCGCCGCCACCGACAGCGTCCCGATCGTCACCAGCGATCCCTTCAGCTCCGACGCAACCTGCAGGGCCGACCCGGAACCGATGCTCACCATTGGCGAGGCGGCAGGAGCCGACGAGAATCTGTGGTTCAGCACGATCCGGGGGCTGGGGCTCCTGTCGGACGGCTCCATCGCCGCGATCGACCGCTCCAGCGAGGAAGTCCGGGTCTTTGGCCCCGACGGCAGTCACCTCGTATCCATGGGCCGGTCAGGCGAAGGGCCCGGCGAGTTCAGGAGCGCCTGGTTTCTCTGGGTGCTCCCGGGAGACACGCTGTGGATCGGCGACTACCGCCCCTGGCGCTACAACGTCTTCACGCGGGACGGCCAGTTCGTGCGGGCGACGCAGATGACGCCGGCCTACCCCAACCCGTCGCGGGCTGGAGGAGTGCTCCGCAACGGCATCTCGATCAACACCAGAACCACCTACAACGCCCGCCACGATTTTACGGTGCCCGACACTCTCATTGTGGAAGCGCACGACACCGACGGGCAGCTTATCGCCACGGTGGCCCGTGTCCCGAACAGGCTCGAGGGGATGACGGCCAAGTCCGAGATCGCAAACCTCAGGCTCACGCCGCTCTTCTCCGCCTCCGCGAGCGCTGACGCGATCGGAAGCACCATCGCGGTTGGTGATCGCCGCGACCCCGAAGTGCGCCTCTTCGACGATGAGTTGCGTCTGCAGCGCATCGTGCGGTGGTCCGAGCCCTCCAGGAGGGTGACCGCCGCCGACGTCAGCGCATGGCGCGACAGCTATATCGAGAGCCTGGGGGGCCGCGATTCCGACAGGTGGGGACCGAGCGCCGAGGCGATCGTCGACAGCGACAGGCCGGTGGCTGACGTCTTCCCGGCGTTCAGCTCAATGACGCTGGGCACGGACGGGCGGCTGTGGGTCGCCCCCTACCGCAAGCCCGGGGAGGAGCCGCGCAGGTGGATGGCGTTCGAGCCCGACGGGACCTTCTCCTGCCACCTGGAGCGCGTGCCGATCGGAATTCGCAAGATCGGCGCCGACTATGTGCTCGGTGTTCAATCGGACGAGCTCGGGGTGGAAACCGTAGCGATGTACCGCCTCGGCAGACCGCAGTCCGAAAACCCGTGAACAGGGTCTCTAATCCCCCCGGGGGCGCAACGCCACCTTGAGCGCGCCGCTCCGCCGGTGGTCGTCCGCGGCGCGGAGCGCGTCCCGGTACTGCTTGAGCGGGAAGACGTGCGTCACCAGATCGCCCAGAGCACGGGGATCGGCAGCCATCCGTTCCAGCGTGATGGCGAAGGTGTGCAACCGGCGCCCGTCCCACTCCTCGGCCCCGTACCCCAGGTGGCCCTGAATTCGCAGTTCGTGCGCCCACACAAACGTCAGGTCCAGCTTGCGCAACTGCCCCGCGCAGCCCAGCAGCACCACCCGTCCCCGCGCTGACGCATAGCCGATCGCCTGCGCCACGCTGCTCTGGCTCCCCACGCAGTCGAAGACCACATCGAATCCGCCCCCGGCATAGACCTCGGCCCCGACGACGGGCATGTAGGCATGGGCTCCCGTCCCGATCAGCGCCTCGCGCGCCTCCTCTCCCGGCGCGACCACTTCGTCCGCACCGAGAGCCCCCGCCAGCGCGGCCTCGTGCGGACGCTTCATCTGCGCCACCACGCGGCCGGCGTGACCCAGCGTGCGCAGCGCCCAGATCGTGCCGAACGCGATCGCCCCGCTCCCGATCACCAGGACCGGCCCCCGGGCCTGAAGCGCCCCGCTCTGCAGCACACCATGAACCCCGATCGAGAGCGGCTCGGCGAGCACCGCCACCCGGTCCGGCACCCCGTCCGGCACGGCGAACACCTGGCGCCGGTGGGCGACCATTTCCTCCCCCCAGCCCCCCGGAAGGTCCCTGTGGTATCCGATCGTGCTCCCCGGGGATAGTCCGCCATCCCACAGGCCCCCGGAGCCCTGCGCGGCGGGCGTCGTCGGCGCGGGTCCGCGCTCGCCCGCCAGTTCGCAGGTCGCGTGAGTCCCGCCCGCGCAGGAGCGACACCAGGAATCCACCCCCCATCCCCGGGCCTCGCAATGGAGCATCGGGTCAACCACCACCCTGTCTCCCACGCCCACATGGGTCACGCCCGAGCCCACCTCCACCACCCGGCCCAGAATCTCATGCCCCAGCACCGCCGGAAACGACCCGAACGGTTCCATCGCCGGGCTGGACCGGTAGGAGACGTTCCCCAGGTCGCTGCCGCAGATCCCGCACAGCAGGACTTCGATCCGCACCCAGTCTTCACCCGGAAGCGGGGGCGGCGTCCGGTCGACCAGACCCAGCCTGGACGCACGGCCATACACGAATGCGTCGCTGAGTCTGCCGAGGCTCCGGGCCAGGAGGTACCCCGGAATCGTTACGTTGAATTCGACGGCTCTCAATGGCGGGTCCGGCTTTCGATGGCGGGTCCGTTCGGTGCGGCGCTTGGCGGAACGTGGTAAAGTGGCGTGAGGGGGCGCACGCGGGAAGGTGGCGCCGTTCGGGCACCGTCCGTTCCACGCCCAAACACAGGGTTCCAGAATGAAGACAGCGATCATCGCCGGTTGCCGGACACCCTTCGTCAGATCCGGCACCCATTTCAGCCGCCTCACGGCGATCGACCTCGGCCGCCACGCGGTCACCGAACTTCTGGCGAGGTCGGAAGTGCCTCCCGGAGAGGTCGATCACGTCGTCTACGGCACCGTCGTCCACGACCCCCAGGCCCCCAACATCGCGCGCGAAGTCGGACTCTCCACGCTGCCGAAAGATGTCCCCGCAGTGACCGTGTCGCGCGCCTGCGCATCGGCCAACCAGGCGATCTCGGACGGCGTCAACCTGATCGAGAGCGGAAACGCCGACATGGTCGTTGCCGGGGGGGCCGAATGCCTGTCCCGCATCCCCATCCTCGTCTCCGACCGCCTGTCCCGGACGCTGGTCGCGGCCTCGCGGGCGAAGACCCTGGGCGGGCGGCTCCGCACGTTTGCCCGCACCCGCCCGAAGGACCTGGTGCCGGTGGCCCCGGCGATCGCCGAGTACTCGACCGGCGAGACGATGGGCCAGGCCGCCGAACGCATGGCCAAGGAGAACGGGATCAACCGCGAGGACCAGGATCGGTGGGCGCTGGGGTCGCACAGGAAGGCGCACGCCGGAACCGCAGACGGGCGACTCACCGCGGAGATCGCGCCGCTCTACGTCCCGCCGAAGTACAGCACCACCGTGGAGAAGGACAACGGGATCCGGCCCGACACCTCCCTGGAGGCGCTCTCCGGACTGCGCCCCGTCTTCGACCGTGAGTTCGGCTCGGTAACCGCCGGCAACTCGTCGCCGCTTACCGATGGCGCGTCGGCCGTCTTGCTGGCTTCCCCCGACCGGGCGCGTGACCTCGGACTGGAGCCGCTCGGGTACGTGCGCTCCTACGCCATCACCGCGCTGGATCCGGCCGCCCAGCTCCTGCAGGGCCCCGCCTACGCCGCCCCGCTCGCACTCGACCGCGCGGGCCTGACCATGGCCGACATCGACCTGCTGGAAATGCACGAAGCCTTCTCGGCCCAGGTGCTGTCGAACCTGCAGGCGTGGGACTCGGACCGGTTCTGCCGCGAGGAACTCGGCCGCGCCGGCAAGCTGGGCCACCCCGATCCCGAGCGAATCAACGTGATGGGCGGCTCGATCGCAATCGGGCACCCCTTCGGCGCCACGGGGGGCCGCCTGACGACCACGCTCCTCAACGAACTGCGCCGGAGGGACGGTCAGTTTGGAATGATCACCGTATGTGCCGCGGGCGGGATGGGGTTCGCGATGGTGCTGGAGCGGGGGTAGCGATTGACCGCAGCGGCTAACCCGAACCCGGGCGGAGGATGTCCAGGCGCACCACATGGTTTACGCCCAGATCATCGTCGTCGGTCGCGTAGATTGCGTTGTCGGTGATCGACCTGATCCACATCCCTTCAACGCCTGGCGGAAGCTCCGGCTGCCCCAGATACCTCCCCTCCCGGTCGAAGACATCGAACGCCACTCCCCCCGGCCCGGTTTGCCCCAACCAGAGGGTGCCGTCGTCCGATATCCAGAATCCCCCATCGAACGGCGGGTACACCCGGGGAACATCATCCACGCTGAGGCGCGGAGTAATCCTGTTGGCTCCCTCGACGTACCTCTCAAGTGGTTCGAGGGCGGCGGCGCGGGCGGAATCGGGGATCGCGACAGGCTCGTAATGGCGCCGGATCGTCAGGAGCGTATCGCCCTCCGTGCTCATCCGGATGATGTCGTAGCTGCTCTCGCCGCAGTGTCCGCAGAGCAGCCACCAATCGGTTCCCCGACCACGCTGAAACCTGGTTGACCGGGCAAACGGCAGTGCCTGCTCGATCCGGTAATTGCTGGGGTACTCGAAAACAATCAACGGTCTCTCCGGGAGCTCCAGCTTCGGCGGCTCCACCACACCGGCCGAATCGAGCAGCCCTTCGGAATTGAAACGGAAGGCCCTGGTAAAGACCCGCTCACTTTCCCGGTCGTATTCCGACACCAGAAAGCGTCCGTCCTCGGTCCATCCACGGGATCCGCCACGCATCATGGACACACCCCGGTGCCCAGCGACCCTGGTCCCCGTCGTGTCGAAGATCTCAAAGCGCCAGAGGTCGGTGTCCTCAACCCAGATCTCTCCGTTCGGCGCCAGGTGTGCCGGGCCGATGGACTCGAATTCGCCCGGGCCCTCGCCCGCCCGACCCACTGTCCGCACGAATTCGCCGTCCGCATCGAACACCCGGATCTCGGTCGCCTGGCGATCCACGATCCAGAGCCGGCCGCCTCCGTCCACCACGATGGACCCAACCTGGCCGAAGCTGTCCGGCCCATCCCCCGACACGCTCCCGATCCGCAGGCCCTCCACCACCCGCCACCGCTCCTCCGGGTTTGCGTCCCACAGCCCCTCCGCCGGATTCGTCACGAGCAGGGACCCGTTCGCAAGTGTGTCGAAGGACGGGCCTGCAGAGGCTGGTGGCGCGGCGTCGCCCGCGCAGGCACCCAGCCAGAGGCCGGGGATGACAGCGAGGGGGCCTCTCATCGTTGGCCATCCAGAGCGCTTCGACATCATTGTTGCCCTTACCTTGCCGATGGGAGCGCCTACTCGCCCGCCCCCGCCGTCCGCATCGCCGCCTGGATCGCCCCTGCCAGCCTCTGCGGATGCTCCGATCCCACGTAGATCTGCCTGCCGCTCTTGAGCTTGACGGCAGCCGCCTGGTTCCCCCGGATCGTCCAGGCTGTCTTTCCGGGCCTGGGCCGGATTCCCCAGCCGCCGAACTCGATGAGCGGGCGGTAGGTCAGGCCGCGCACGGATTCGATCTCGGAGAAGAAGATGCGCTTGCGGACGAGGTGGACCGGCCCGAATGCGATGAGGACCTGATCGCCCAACACCTCGACATCCAGGCGCGTGAACAAGGCATTCAATGCCAGGAGAAACAGGAATACGCCACCGAACACGGCCACCAGGGGAGCGACTTCGGACAGGAATTGCCCGTCCGCGGGGGAGCCCATCCGGAGTACGGCGGAGCCGGTCTTGATGATCGCTGCCAGAAAGGCGCCCCACAGGAGCGCGAACACCCACAGCGGCGCCCACGTCTTTTCGCGATAGTGCACGCGTTCGTCATCCATTCCGCGACTGCGGTTCATTTCGGCCTCCAGCC
>JAPOOQ010000142.1 GCA_026713345.1 Gemmatimonadota bacterium
AAAGAGTACCGCGTTCATGCACTTCGCGCGCGCGCTTGGGACGAGCAGTCCGCCGAACTCCAGGAACCGGGCTGCCTCGGCGATCTCCTGCAGGCGCGTGTATTGGCGGTCTCTCCGGGCGTATGCGAGCGCGCCATACCGACCGACATCGACACCGAGATATGCCAGCGCGGTCAGGTCCGGAAGTTTGAGCGTACGGTCGATCTCCACGTTCAATGTGTAGAGGCGAAGGGATATTCGCGATGGCGGAACGGACTGGCCCCGTGTCAGGTGGTACCGCATTTTACTCAACGCCCCGCTCTTCTCCAGCGACGCATACAGCACCGGAACACCGGGCAGGTTCCAACGTCCCCCTGCCGTTCCGGGCTCCAGCGGATCGCGCCCATCCACGACGATCCGCCACACCTGTCCGCTGAAGTGGATCGGACCGATCGCCTCGATCGCGCGCAGCAGCGCCGGCTCGCGGATCAGCTTCACTGGCTACAGAAAGACGCCGGCTTCCAAACGGTCGATAATGTCCAGAACCTCTTTCGAGCGGCCCTCGCTGATCGCTTCGATGGGGCGCTCCCCGTCCAGTTGCGGATGCCGCGCGAACAGCCACTCCAGGATCTCTTTCGGCCTGTAGTAGTCGCCCAGCCTGATCACCACGTAGCGAAGGTCGGACAGGATCAGTTGCGTGCGCGAGTGCGGAGTCGACCGGCCCGTTGACCACCGCGAAACTGTCGCCTGCGAGACATTCGCGATGTTGGCGACATCCACGCCTCGCAGGCCTCCGACCCGCCTGAGGTCATTCAGGTAGCCCGCCACGACGGTTCGCATTGGCCCTCCCGGTTGATGATTGCGTTGCACAATATATCCTGTGTGAAACCAAAACATCAAACTCATGCTTGCGAGTGAATCGCGGACCCGCATCCCGGTTCCCTTGCCATGGGGTGCCGCATTGTGGACGATTATCCTTGCCGTCCCCGCCCGGTCGGGCTGCCAGTCCAGGAGAGTCGCCACCCGATGTCAAAACCGACCCACGAACCGATCGCGATCATCGGGATGGCATGCCGATTCCCCGGCGCGAACGACATCGAATCCTTCTGGCGGCTGCTGGAAGAGGGGAAAAACGCCGTCGCCGAGGGCGTTCCCGGCTCGGGTGAAGGCCGCTGGGGGCTGATCTTCGGCGACGACGCAGTCGAGAGCGAGGGCTGCCGCTTCGGCGCGTTCGTCGACGACATCGAGCTGTTCGATGACACGTTCTTCCGCATTTCGCCGGTCGAGGCGGAGCTGCTGGACCCGCAGCAGCGGATGATGCTCGAGGTCAGCTGGCAGGCCCTGGAGGACGCGGGGATCAATCCGGACGGGCTCCGGGAGAGCCGCACGGGCGTCTATACCGGGATCAGCAACGACGAGTACCGCATGCTGGTCGTGGAGTCCGAGAAGCCCGCCGAGGCGGCGTCGTGTCTCTACGCGCTGAGCGGCACCAACCTGAACGGGACCGCCGGGCGGGTCTCCTTCGTTCTGGGACTGCGGGGGCCGGCGAAGGCCGTCGATGCCGCCTGCGCCTCGGCGATGGTGGCGATCAACGACGCGGTGGCGGATCTGCAGCACGGGAAGGCCGATCTGGCGATCGCGGGCGGGGTGCAGGCCATCCTCAACGGCCGCATCTACGAGCTTCGCGCGGAGGCGATGATGCTCTCGCCCGACGGGCAGTGCAAGACCTTCGACGAGTCGGCGAACGGGTACGTGCGCGCCGAGGGGTGCGGGGTGGTGATCCTGAAGCGCCTGAGCGAGGCGGAGAGGGACGGAGACCGGATCTGGGCGGTGATTCGGGGCTCGGTTGTGAATCACGGCGGGACGGGCGTCGGGCTGACCGTGCCGAACACCCCCGCGCTCGAAGAGGTCATGGCGGATGCGCTGGCGCACGCCGGGGTCTCGCCGCTGGAGGTGGACTACATCGAGGCGCACGGTACGGGAACGACCGTGGGCGACCCGATCGAGGCCAACGCCGTGGCGCACGTGTACGGCAAGGGGCGCGAGGCCGCACGGCCGCTGCTGATGGGGTCGGTCAAGACCAACATTGGCCACCTGGAGTCGGCGGCGGGCGTGGCCGGGCTGATCAAGGCGGCGCTGGTGGTGAAGCGCGGTGTGATTCCGAAGCACCTGCACTTCCACACACCCAACCGGAGCATCGACTGGGCGAACATGCCGCTCAAGGTCACGTCGTCGATGATGGATTGGCCGGACCGTGAGGGACGGCCGCGGATTGCGGGGGTGAACTGCTTCGGGATATCGGGGACGAATGCGCACCTGGTGGTGGAGGGGTACGGGGGTGGGAGCAGGATGGAGGGCGTGGACGCGGTGGGCGGCGACGCGGCGGATGCGGAGGAGCCGTGGCGGACTCGATTCCTGCCGCTGTCGGCCAAGTCGGAGGTGGCGCTTCGGGAGCTCGCGGCAAGGTACTTGGCGTGGCTCGATGAGCGCGATGGGGAGCTTGCCGGGGAGGGCGGCGCGGCTGGGCTGTCCGGGGAGGGCGCCCTGGATCCGGCGCTTTCGGACATGGCCTGGACGGCCGGGGTGGGGCGGAGCCACTTCGATTATCGTGCGGGAGTGGTGTTTGACGATGCCGGGTCGCTGCGCGAGCAGCTGCGGGGGCTGGCCGGCGTCGGCTCCGCGACGACGGAGGGTTCGCTGGGCGCTGCCGGAGGGCGGTCGGCCGGATCGCCGGGTGTGCGGGTCTCGTCCCCCGCCACCGTAGCCTTCGCCTATACCGGGCAGGGCAGCCAGTGGGTCGGGATGGGCGACGCGCTCTACCGGAGCGAGCCCGTGGCGCGGGCGGTGCTTGACCGGTGCGAGGCGGTGTTCAGTGAGGTGAGAGGGACTTCGCTCCTCGACGTGATGTTCGGACGGGACGGCGCGGACGGGGACCTGGGCGACACGGCCTGGGAGCAGCCCGCGCTCTACGCGCTGGGATGCGCGCTGACGGCGATGTGGGAGAGTGTGGGCGTGCGTCCCGCGGCGGTCGTGGGGCACAGCGTGGGGGAGTTGGCCGCGGCGCACACGGCGGGCGTGTTCAGTCTGGAAGACGGGATGCGGTTCGCGTGTGCGCGGGGCTCGCTGATGGCGAAGATGGCGCCGGGCGCGATGGCGGCGGTCTTCGCGGCCCCGGAGAGGGTGGCGGGGGTGGTCGAGGAGGCGAACGCGGCTTCGGCCGGGGTGGGAGTGAGCGTCTCGGCGGACAACGGGACGCACCAGGTGGTGAGCGGCCCGACCCACGAGATCGCCGCGATCTCGGAGCGCCTCGAAGCGAAGGGAATCCGGGTGAGGCGCCTGAACACGGCCAAGGCGTTTCACAGCGCCCTGGTGGAGCCGGTGCTCGAGGCGCTGGAGGCGTCGCTCGCCGACGTGACGGTGGCGCCGCCATCGCTGACCGTGGTGGGCAACCTGACGGGGGAGGTTGTGGGGCGGGGGGAGATGCTGGACGGCGGCTATTGGAGGCGGCATGCGCGTGAGGCGGTGGCCTTTGCGCCGGGGGTCGGCACGCTGGCCGGACTGGGCGTGGATCTGGTGATCGAGATCGGTCCCCGGACCGTGCTGGGCCCGATGGCGCTGTCGGCGTGGCCGGAATCGGTGGGGACGCCGGTGCCTGCGGTGGTGGCGAGCATGCGGCCGGCGGGGGGGGGCGGGGG
>JAPOOQ010000143.1 GCA_026713345.1 Gemmatimonadota bacterium
ACGCCGGTCGGCAGCATGATCGGGACGAGCAGGGATCCGGGTCGGTCGATCGCTGCCCCTCGATCGCGTCGGACGGCTCGTGCATCACCAGCGGCGCGAGTCGACGCCGCGTCTCTTCGATTGGCCTTCCCCGGTCCGCACCGGCGATCAGCTGTAGCCACAGCGGCGTGTCGCGGAGCGAGGGCCACGCAGGGTACCAGATCCCGAGCCACGCACGCGACCCGCCAATGGTCATCAAGTCCGCGGCTGTTGACGCGCGGCCCCCGCGAGGCGCACAGTCGCGAAGCTCACCACAGGCCACGGGCAGTGCCGGAGGCACTTGGGAGGCGTCATGCCCCCCTTGCTGGCTCCGGCACGGTCCGCTTGTGGTGAGCGTCCCGCTTCCTGTCCCTGCAAGGGGGCACCATCACATTTTGGGGGAGCGTAGAGTGTGACGAACCAGCTACCAGAGCGCGCGCTGCCCGCTGACGCGCAGGACTACGCTCACGTGATGGCAGCGGTTACGACTGGCCTTCTTCAGCTTGGACCGCTGGATCGGCAACTATTCCTTGATGGGATGGATTCATACATACGCCGTGTTTTGTCAGGAGAGCTCGAGCCCCGGAAAACACAGCATCGGCAGCTTCTCGGACTGCGATCTCTTCTCGAGTCGGAGGTGGCGCGCCTGCTTGAAGGCCGTCCTTGCGATCCATCGGAGTCCTCCTGATCCTGTAGACTGCCGCTTGCCGCTCCCACCCCGAGGCGGCTGGGCCTCGGCGGCCCGCAACTCCGCCGAGGCCTTTTCTCGTGTGCTACCCCCGTGCTACCTTCCGTCTCCACCTGTCGGGCTCCGGTCCGAATCTCCACCAGGAGGCGAGCGTGGCTTGTCGCGTTGGAATGACGACCAACCTCGTGGGACGGAAACGCTATTGGGAAGGCCAGCACCCCTTGACTCTCGCCAATTGGCGGGTGCTCGAAACGCACCACACCAAGACTGCCGCACAGGCGGCCGAGATCAGACTGGCCAACGCTCATGGGTGCATCTACGGACCGGGTGGCGACGGCCCCGAACACGCCGTCTGGTACGTCTACTACTTCACGCATTGAGCGTTCGCCGCGCGAGGCGGGAGATATTCAGCAGCGTCTCGTGCGATGCACAGCGCAGCCCCTCCTCATCCTCATGTGGCTGGTCGAGGAGCGCCGCCTGAGATTCGGACCAGTCAGCGATATCTTCTAGCGCTGCGGCTAGGGCGCTCTTGCGCCTGAATGTAAACACGCCCTAGAGTGCATGCCGGTATGTTCATCATCCGGTTCTTGCCCTGGTGGTTGGCCTTCACCCCCGATCGCACGGCGCTCGGTGCATGTCTCGGCCTGGCGGCGACACGCGGCACGGGTATCGAAGGGGGCTGCGCTGTGGCGGTGGCCCGACGGGTACGCCGCGATCATGCGGTTCGTTGGGTTGTCGGTCACGAGTAGCGGGTCACGCGGCGCGGTGCTGGTAAGTGAGAATCGCGAACTTACGACCGGCTACTCGCCAACCAATCACCGGGCGAGCGCCCTGTGATTGCGCACGCCCGGATCACGATCTCGGCCGCCACACGCGCATCCTCTCCGGCGTGATGGTGCTCGAACCTCACCCCGAGATAGGCCGCGACGGACGCCAGCCCCCAACCCCTGTGCGCGAACTGCGGCCACGTGCGCCGGGCCACCCCCGCACTATCGAGCCACCGTGCGGCGAACATCCGCAGCCCGGCTCGCTCCGCGGCGGCCGTCAGCGCAACCCGGTCGAACATCGTGTGGGAGACCACGATTCGGTTCGCCAACCGTTTCTCGATGTCGCTCCATGCTTCCCAAAGCCGCGGCAGGCCCGCCAGATCGCCGGTGGTGATGCCGTGCACCTGCGTGTTGAGGGGACTGACCGGCACCTGCGGGTCCAACAGCCGTTCCCATACGTCTTGGACGCGGCCGGCCTGCACGGCCACGATTCCTACCACACACACCGACCCGACGTCCGCGTTCGCGGTCTCTACATCCACAGCCACGAAGTCCACGCTCATCCTCGCCTCGCCGCGCCCTCTCGCGGGGATGCTACTCTTCCCGTGTGACGAACAGTGCACACTACCATAGGGCATTCTGGGCTAAGGCCGCGCCGTTCGGCGCACGCGGCCCCGAGCGCATCCATCTCCTCCTCCATCACCTCGCCGACGTCGGTGCGACCATGGAGGCGCTGCTCCGCCAGCCCACGATCCGACGCCGCGTCGCCAAGGCAGGCAGCCTGGACGATCTCCCCGAATCGACCGCCGCCCGACTCGCGGTCTTTGCGGCGCTGCACGACGTCGGTAAGGCCAACGTCGGCTTCCAGTGCCAGATCTGGCCACGTGACGCGGCGCCGCTGCCGGCTCGGGTCGGACACACCCTCGATCTCGCGCCGGTGCTGACCGGTCTCGACGGCGAGACCGCCGGCTGGTTCTTCGACGGCATCGGCTGGGGTGCCATCACCGCATGGGACGATCGCGGCGGTGAGATCGCATCCGACATGCTCGTCGCCACGCTCTCCCACCACGGCGATCCGATTGGGCTCGAAGGTGCTCGCCAGCCGAACCCGGCTGCGTGGCGCGCCTTCCGCGCCATCGATCCCAGCGCGGAGATCCCGGCGATCGGCCGCGCCGTCCGCGAGTGGTTCCCCGCCGTCTGGGACCCTGCGGCCCCGCCGCTGCCCCCGGCTCCAGCCTTCCAGCACATGTTCCTTGGCCTCCGCACCCTCGCCGACTGGATTGGATCGAACACGGACTCGTTCCCGTTCTCGTCCGACCCCGACCCTGCCTACATCGACCGCGCTCGCAAGCAGGCCTCACGCGCCTTGCGGGACCCGCGCGTCGGGCTGGACATCGAAGAGCAGCGTGCGGTTGAGGGCGCGGCGCCCGCCCGCGACTTCCGTGCCCTGTTCGAGTTCGCCGAGCCGCG
>JAPOOQ010000144.1 GCA_026713345.1 Gemmatimonadota bacterium
CCTGGTGGCTACCGGCAGTACGGCTTCGTTCTCGAAGAGCTGCCCGGCATCCTCCACCCGGATGATTCCGTCCTCCTGTTCGTGAACGACCAGGCCGTAGGCTTCCACGAGCGTGCGCAGCGCGACATCCCATGGCTGCCCGCGAATCTCCGCGGAGAGGAGTCCCTCCACCTGTGCCCCCGCCACGATCGAGCGTCCCGA
Source organism: Gemmatimonadota bacterium (assembly GCA_026713345.1). GTDB lineage: Bacteria > Gemmatimonadota > Gemmatimonadetes > Longimicrobiales > Gaopeijiaceae > Bin94. The sequence continues at coordinate 202 of JAPOOQ010000144.1, forward strand.
GAACTCGGCGAAGGCGAAGAGGACATCGCGGATCGGCGTATCGTAGAAGGACACCGTAATGGAATCGCGGGGCAGCTGCGTGGGGGCCGTGGGCAACGCGGCAGTGGAGCGGGCCCGGGCAGACTCCGGATCGGCGCCGGTATACAGGAGAGCAAGGGCCGTGGCCACGACAAACTGCAATCCGGTCCGGCCCATCATCGGGCACCTCGGCGGGCTCCGGGTTGCTCCAGGAGACGCCGCTCGGTCCCCGCCGGTCCATCGACCTCGACGACGATATGATGCTCGTGGATCTCGAGCACCCTGGTGTTCCCGATCCGGTCGCCGATCCGCAACCGGTAGGTGCCACCGGCCCCACCGGCCCCCGAAGCATCCGGTTGACCGCCCTCGCCCGCACGTGCTCGCACAACCCGCACCACCGCCACGCTCAGTAACGGATCCCTGTGGCTGATGATCCCCAGCACCTCCGCTTCCAAGGAGAGGGAACCCTCCGATGGCGTGGGGACAGGCGCGGGATGAAAGGGGTCCCGGCGACCTGCTGCGACGTAGGTGAACATATCGCGCCCCAGCGTCACAGGGCTCTCAGGTATCGGCGCCTCGGCAAGCGAAGAACGGCCCGGGGGGATGGACGCGCTGTCGCCGCGCTCCCCGGCCGGGATCTGCCCCACCGCCGGCGCACCCGGCACGAGCATGGGCCACAGGAGGAACTGCCCGATCAGGATTCTGGTCATGTCTTGCTCCCTTACATTGTGTCGTCAGGTCGGAGGCTGCCGCCCATCAGAGCGGTCTTTACCCGGAGGCGAATCCGGAAGCTGGCCACCACGGTGACCTCTTCCGGCACGGAGGCATCCGAAGCGGTGTTCTCTGCGGCAATGATCATGTCGTCGGCTGCCAGGACGTGATCCAGAGACGCGATGGACGTGATGAAAGATCCGATCGCGTGGTAGCTCCCTCTGACCGCCACCTGATAGCTCCAGAGCTGGTAGGGTTCGTGCGGCTCGGGGGGTTCGGGACGGAACATCATCATTTCGACGCCCGCCCGGCGTTCCTCTGCCGCGACCGCCTCCATCAGGGCCGGGACCTCGTCTCCGGAAGGGATCAGCGCCTCGAGCTCTTCAACCAGCTGCGCGTACGATGCAAGCCTGCGGTCGAGACCGGTCCTGTCCGGTTGCGGATCGTCCTCACGCCGCCTGCTCTTCTCGAGAAGCTCCTGCAGCCTGGACTCCCGGCTCCTCGTCTCTTCGGCCCGGGGCGCATACGCGTGGGTGTGCACGAGGTACACGCCGGTGAGCGCCAGACACGCCAGCGACACCGCGATCCTCCGAACCGAGCCCTGCAGAACCACCTTCATCTCTGAACCTCCGGCGAGGCACTCGACTCCAGAAGGTGCGGGCGCGAGTCCCGATAGTCGGCTTCGAGGACGAAGAAGTAGGTGCTGTGCGCCTCTCCGGTATCGACCGACGGCTCCATCAGGTGCTCGGTACTCACCAGACGCACGTCGTGGATGAAGTCGGAGGACTCCATGCCGTCCCAGAAGCGGGAAAGGGTGAAGTTCTCGAAGGTCTTTCCCTCGACTCTGAATCGGATCCTGCCGTCGGCGGCGGAGAGCTGCGCGATCTGGACGAGCCACGCCTCACGCGGCAGCGCCCTCGCGACTTCGTCGAGCAGCCGGGGCCAGACATACCGCCTTGCGTCCAGGTCCCGAATCACTGCAACCCGTGTCCTCACGGTATCGAGCCGGGCAGCGACGGACTGCGCATCTGCCGCGAGCGTCGCGGTTCGCGCGGAATCCAGGACGGCGCTCTCCAGGGCGGCGTGCAGCTCGCCGGCCCGGTCGCGCCCGCCCAACAGCATCCAGGCGGAGCAGGCAACGGAGAGGAGAGAGACGGCGCTCGACGCCAGGACCCACGGATCCTGTACAAGAAAGCGAAGCGGCTTGCGCGGTACCGGAGTCGAGGAAACCCGCCTCCTCCCCTGCGGGCTCATCCTTGGCAGAAGGTCGACTTCAATCATGATCCAGTGCTCTCGATCGCGTCACGCGGTGCGCAACGCCAGTCCCAGGGTGAGAAGGAACAGCGGCGCCGTCTTCGACAACAACGCGTGGCCCTTTGCGCCGGTGCGCACCGCGACCTGTTCGAAGGGATTCGCGACGCGGGTCTCCACCTTCATTCGCCGACCGATGCTCTCGACCATTGCCGGAACGCACGCGCCACCCCCGCACAGAAACACCCTTCCCATTCCCATCCCGGGGTGCCGCGTGCGCAGGAAGGCGGCGGCGCGCTCGACGGCGGTGGCAACGAGGTCGGCAGCCTCTTCCAGTGCGCCATCGAGGCCGGAAACGTGGTCGTTTCCCCGAATCGCCTCGGTCGCTTGCTCCAGCGACAACCCGTTCTCCTGTGCGAGGGATTCCGCCAATCCGCTCAGGCCGAAATGATGATCCCGCGACAGCACCGGGACCCCCTCGTGCAGCACGTTGATGCGGGTCGCGTCGTGTCCACAGTCGACCAGGGCTACCAGATCCTCGGCCATTCCGGGGTAGTTGTGGGTAAATGCGTTGCCCAGGGCGAAGGCCTCGATGTCGATGAGCACGGCACCGATGCCCGCCTCCGCAAGCAATTTGACCCTCTCCTCCACGCGCTCACGCCTCGCGGCGACGAGAAGGACTTCCATGTGGGGATCCTCCGCCTGCGAGTCGAGTATCTGGAAGTCGAGTTGTACGCCGCTGATGTCGAAGGGAATGTGGCGTTCCGCCTCGCGACGGATCGCCGAGCTGGCCTCGTCTCCCTTCAGGCGGGGAAGCTGCAGCTTCTTCATGAAGACATCGTGTCCTCCGAGTGCCGTAACGACTTCCCGCGTTGCGATCCCGGCCTCCTCCACGAGTCCGCGCATGGCGTCCACCACCAGCCCCGGTTCCAGGACTTCACCGTTGGCGATCGCTCCCGGCGGCATGGCCCGCATCTCCAACTTCCGCAGCTCCGGCTTGTCACCGCCCTGGCCCACTTCGGCCACCTTCACAAACCCGGTCCCGATGTCCAGACCCACGGTCGTCCGGTTCGGACCGAACAGTCCCATTACTCCGATCCTCCGGCCGGGGACACCGGACCCGCCGATGTACGCCCGGGGAGCGGAAGGAGACGGGCCAGCGAAGTGGCGCGATTGAGTGCCTCGATCGCGGCGCACGCCGATCCGTCAATCTCCACGCCGGGGGCCACCGTCAGCGTTCCGCCGGCTCGAAGCAGTCCTGTGATCCGTGATCCGCTCGCTATCGTCAGATCTCCGGCCACCAGCAACAACCCGGTCCATGATGCCCCCGCGTCCACGGTCAGATCTCCGTCGACCGCCAGCACTCCCGCACCCTGCTGGAGCAAATGCGCGGCGCCGCTTCCGAACACCAGGCCCGACCAGCAACCCGCGCACGCGGGTACCAGCCGGCCGTCGCCGGACAGTCGTGCATCGGCCAGACTGTCCAGCATCGACGCACCGAACCGCCCCAGCCTGACGCGATCGAAGTCCGGATCATC
>JAPOOQ010000145.1 GCA_026713345.1 Gemmatimonadota bacterium
GCGGTGGAGCGGTCCGCGTAGCGCCGGAAGCGACTGGGCCACAGGTAGCGGTACAGGATCACCGATCCGCCCACGTAGGCGGTGGATACGGTAGCCACCATGTAGGTCCAGATCGCTCGGACGGCGCGTAGGGGGCCGGCCGGGCGTTGGGGGCCGGCCGGGCGCACTGCTGACGGTCCCGGAGCCACCTTCACCCCCGGTTCCCGGAAGGGTCCGCGAAGTGATCGTAGCCGCCCCGGCCGGGCCGTACCTGACGGCCTTCGCTGTCTTCGAGGGCGACGTCCGCCCCTTGCCCGACCGTTCCGATCCGCGTGAGCTGCACCGACAACTCCCGTTCAAGGGCCAGGACGCGCTCCTTCCCCTTCGGGTGAGCCGTAAACATCAGTTCATAATCTTCGCCCCCTTCCAGTGCCCGATTCAAGTCCCCACCGGCCTCCGTGTCCACCGGTACGAGGTCGCGGCGGACGCGAATGGCCACGCTGGAGGCTTTGGCGAGCCGCTTCGCGTCCAGAACGAGACCGTCGGAGATGTCGATCATCGCGCTGGCGAGTCCCTGCGCGGCCAGCGCCCGCCCCAGCCCGGTCCGGTCCGGCGGCGCGGCGAACCGGACGCGCGCTGCCGGGGCGGGTTCCCTTCCCTGCGACCACGCGGCCACCGCCGCCGCCGCCCCCCCCACCACCCCCGACACCCAGAGATCGTCGCCCGGCTGCGCCCCGCTGCGCCTGACCCCCCCATCCCGGACGCGGCCCACCACCACCACATCCAGCACCACCGCGCGCGGGGTGCGGCTCACATCCCCTCCGGCGATCACCGCTCCCACCCGGTCGCCGGCGGCCCGCACGCCGCGCTGCAGGGCCTCGCCCAGCTCGGGGTCGCCCGCCGGGAGCGCCATCGACACGAGGAGCGCCTCCGGGCTGGCTCCCATCGCCGCCATGTCGCTCAGCGCCGCCGCGCCGGCCCGGAACCCGGCCTCGGTGGGGGTCACCCAGTCGAAGCTGAAGTGAACGCCCTCGACCATCATGTCGGTCGAGACGGCGAGTCCGCCGCGCAGTACGGCCGCGTCGTCACCCGGGCCGAGGATCACCCCGCGGCTCCCCTTCCATCCGATGGCGGCAAGCCGCTCGACCAGCTCGGTCTCGTCCACCGGAGCCGCCGCTACCGCGGGCTCGCCTGGTCGAAGGTGACGAACGGAAACGGCAGGTCGGTACCGGGGGGCCCGGGGGCCGCGGCCCGCATCCCCTCCACCACGTCCGAGGGCGTAAGCGAGGCGCCCTGGCCGCTCTCCGCCACCGCCTGTCCGGTGACGTGCAGCGCCAGGCCGCAAGCCGCCATTGGGTCCACCCCCTGCGCGAGGAAGGAGCCGGCCGCGCCCGTGAGCACGTCTCCCATTCCGGCCACGGCCAGCGCGGAGGTGTGCTCGGTGGAGCTCACCAGGAGTCTGCCGTCCGGATCCGCCACCAGGGACGGGGCGCCCTTGAGGAGCGTGACCACGCCGTGGGCGGCGGCGAAGGCCCTCGCCGTGCCGACGCGGTCGGCCTGGATCTCCGCCACGGTGCGGCCGGTGAGCCGCGACATCTCCCCCGGGTGGGGCGTCACCGCCGCGCCGGTGCGTTCCAGGGCGGGGATGCCCCCGTGGACGCCCCGGGCGAGGAGGGTGAGGGCGTCGGCGTCGACCACGACGGGGCGCCCGTTGCGCGCCGCGAGGACCGCCTCGAGCTGGCGCGCGGCTTCGTCCCCGGTCCCGAGCCCGGGTCCCACCGCGACCGCGTCGCTCGCGCGGACGGCCTCGCGGAGGGCCTCCGGGTCGGCCGCGTTGACGAAGACGGCTTCGGGAACGTCCGCGATCGCGTCACCCGCGAGCCGCGACGAGCACACCCGCACCAGTCCCGCTCCGGCGCGGAACGCGGCCCTCGCCGCGAGCACCGCCGCGCCCGGCATGGCCGAGCCGGCCACCACGGCCAGGGTGCCCACCGCATTCTTGTGCGTGACGGGAGGCCGGCGCGGCAGCCGCTGGGCGGCCCAGCCGGCTGTCGCCAGCTCGGCCCAGTCATCCCCATCCTGCGCCCCGCCCGGAGGGAACCCGATCTCCACGGCCACGATCCTGCCGCAACGGGCACGGCCCGGGTACAGCAGCGTCCCCAGCTTCGGCCAGCCGAACGCGATGGTGAGGGAGGCGCGGATCGAGGCCCCGGTCACCTCCCCGGTGGTCCCGTCCACGCCCGAGGGGGTGTCGAGCGCGACCAGAACGCCGCCAGCCCGGTTCGCGGCCTCGATCGCGGCAGCGTACCCGGCTCGCGGCGCGCCCCGGATCCCGGTGCCCAGTAGTCCGTCCACCACAACCCCGGCGCTCTCGAGCAGCCGCGTCAGTGTGTCTTCATCGCCCCCGGCGCTCTCGAATCCGACGGCCGGCAGGTCCCATCCATGCAGCACCGAATCCGGATCCGGCCGCTTCCCCAGGGTGACCGCGGTGACGGGACGCCCCCACGCGGCAAGTGCCCGCAGACAAACCAGCGCGTCTCCACCGTTGTTGCCCGAACCGACCAGCGCAACGACCGGTCCACGGCCAAAGAGGTGCTGGATGACGAGGGCCGCCTGACGCCCGGCGTTTTCCATCAGGGCGGGCTCCGGGACCCCGCGTTCGCGAATCGCGAAGCGGTCGAAGCTGGCGGCCTGGCCGGCGGTAGGGACCCGCACGCGGCCCGGCAACATCCCTACTTGTAGCTCTGCCCGATCGACCGGCCGAAGGTAATTTCGCCGTTGTCTATGCGGATGTTGAAACCACAGTCCGGGTTCGAGCAGACCCACGCCTTGAAACGGATCGGCGCTCCGTCCCTGCCGTAGTCCGACATCGGCAGGAGAAGTCCCTGGTCACACTTCTTGCAATCGGCAAAGCCGGTCTCCGTCAACGTATTCATCAGCCCCTCATCGTTGCTTGGCCGAGGGCCCCCATGGCCCCCGCGTCTTCCGGTCATAGCGACCGCCGTGGTCCCCAGTGCGCAGGAATCGCACACGATTCTCCGCGGAAACTACAACGCAAGCCGACGAACTGCCAGCGACGGCCGTTCGCGCCCGACAGCGCGGACCCCCCGACAACAGGAATCCGGCGCCTCTACGCTTGCGCCACACTCCAGGGATAGTCGTGATCGAACACGTCCTCGAAGTCGAAGAGATCCTCGAAGTCCTCCCGCCGATCCTCCTCCTGCTTGACCAGGACACCGATCTCGACGAGAGCGAAGACGATCTCGCCCACGTCGTCGGTCGAATGGATGCCCCAGTATTCCAGCACGGTGCGAGCCAGCGGGCCGAAGCGCGCCATCGCCAATGTGCGGGCGCCTTCGACCAGCTCCTGCCCCGAGATGTGGCGCCGTTCCTCCTGCATCGCGATCACCTGGTGGAGTGCATCGAGGAGGAAGCCGTAGGCGCAGCGGTGGAAGCGGGGATGCCGCTCCTGCAGCCGGGTCAGCACGTCGACGGGTTCGCAAGCGTTCATGCACCAAAGTTACATCCCCGGGGCGGAGCCGCCAAACGGGGGTGCGGGCGGCCGCCGAAGCGGAAGTGGCACGCGGGCGCGGTCAGGCGTAGAGCGGGTAACCGGCGCACAGTTCCGTGACCTGACCCCGGATTCCGTCGATCCGTGCGGTGTCTCCGGGGCGCTCGAGGATGTCGGCGATCCACCCGCCGATCCGTTTCATCTCGTCAGTGCCCATGCCCCGCGTGGTCAGCGCCGGGGTGCCGATCCGCAACCCCGAGGTGACGAAGGGCGACCGGGTCTCGCCGGGGACGGTGTTCTTGTTGACGGTGATCCCGGCGCGCTCCAGCGCCTGCTCCGCGTCCTTGCCCGTGAGGTCCCTGTCCCTGAGGTCGACAAGGAGCAGGTGCGTGTCCGTTCCGCCCGACACGAGACGGACACCCCGCGCCATCAGCGCCCGGGCCAGCGCGCGCGCGTTGTCGACGACGCTGGCGCCGTAGTCCCGGAATGCGGGCGTCAGGGCCTCGCCCAGCGCCACGGCCTTGGACGCGACCACATGCATCAGGGGACCCCCCTGGATGAAAGGGAAGACCATCTTGTCGATGATCCGGGCGTGTTCCGCGCGGCACAGGATCAACCCCCCGCGCGGACCCCGCAGCGTCTTGTGCGTGGTGGTGGTGACGACGTCCGCGTGCGGGACCGGGCTGGGATGGTGGCCGCCCGCCACCAGCCCCGCGATGTGGGCGAGGTCGACCACGTGGACGGCGCCCACCTCCGCCGCGATCTCGCCGAACGCCCCGAAGTCGAGGGTACGGGGGTACGCCGACGCCCCGGTCATGATGAGCTTCGGACGGCAGCGCCGGGCCACCTCGCGCACCTGGTCGTAGTCGATTCTCCCGTCCTCCTCCCGCACCCCGTAGGCATGCACCTTGAAGAGGCGCCCGCTGAAGTTGACCGGGGAGCCGTGGGTCAGGTGGCCGCCGTGGTTGAGGTTCATCCCCAGAATCGTGTCGCCCGGCTCGATGAAGGCGAAGTAGGCGGCCATGTTCGCCTGGGCTCCGGAATGGGGCTGCACGTTGGCGTGGTCGGCGCCGAAGAGACGGGTCGCGCGTGAACGCGCCAGCTCCTCTACCTCGTCGGCGAATTCGCAGCCGCCGTAGTAACGCCGTCCGGGCAGACCCTCCGCGTACTTGTGGGTGAATACGGTCCCCAGCGCCTCCCTGACCGCGGGCGATACGAAGTTCTCGCTCGCGATCATCTCCAGCTGCCCCAGCTGCCGGGCGGTCTCGTCCTGAACCGCGCGGAAGACCCGCTCGTCGGCTCTCTCAAGGTGTTCCAATGGCTGCCTCCCGGGCTCCCAGGGCACGGCCGATGACCAGTCTCAGAATCTCGCTAGTCCCCTCGTAGATCTCGGTGCCCTTGGCGTCGCGCATGAGCTTCTCTACCGGATACTCGCGCATGAAACCGTAACCTCCGAAGATGCGCACCGCCTCTTCGGCGGCCCACGTCGCGGTCTCGCTCGCGATGAGCTTCGCCATGGCGGAGCGGGCGGTCACCGGGAGCTCGTCGCCGACGCCGGGCGCGTTACGGGCCTCCCAGCCCCGGGCACCCTCCATGACCAGCGCCCTGGCTGCGGCCACTCTCGCCCCCATCGTGGCGAGTTTGCTCCGCACCCCGCCGAACGACGCGATGGGACGACCGAACTGCCGCCTCTGGTGAGCGTAGCGGACGGCGTGCCGCAGCGCGGCCTCGGCGATCCCGACCGCCTGGGCCCCGATGCCGAGGCGTCCCAGGTCGAGCGCCTCCAGCGCGTAGCTCAGGCCGCGGTGTCGGTTGCCAACCAGCCGGTCGCCATCGATGCGCACCCCCTTCAGGTCCACGCTGACCGTTTCGGAGGCGCGCAGGCCCATCGTCTTCTCGCGTCTGCCCGCCCGGTACCCTGGCGACTCGGTGTCCACCATGAACGCGCCGGTGGCCGACTTCCCCCGGTCGCCTTCGCCGGTCCGTGCAAAGACGAGCATCAGGTCGGCGGAGGCGCCGTTCGTGACCCAGCGCTTGGCCCCGTTGAGGATCCATCCGTCCGCTTCTGCGGTGGCGGTGGTGGTCATCGCCGACGGATCGCTCCCGGCCTGCGCTTCCGACAGGGCGAAGCCCGCGATCTTCGCTCCCGATGCGAGGTCGGGGAGCCAGCGGGCCTTCTGCGCTTCGGTTCCGTGGGCAAGAAGGATGGCGGGCACGGGTCCGTTCTGGATCGCCACCGTCAGGGCCAGGGCCGCGTCGCCCCGCGCCAGCTCCTCCAGCGCGACCAGATAGGTGGGCAGATCGAGACCCAGGCCGCCGTACCGCTCCGGCACGAGCATCCCCAGGAACCCCAGTTCGCCCAGGCGCGCGAGCACGTCGCGGTCGAAGGCGCCAGCCTGGTCCCAGGCCGCGGCGTGCGGCACGATTTCGCTGTCGGCGAAGTCGCGCGCCAGCTCCCGGATCGCCTGCTGTTCGGCGGTCAGCACGGATCAGGCGGGCGACGCATAGCTGTGGAAGCCGCGCCCCGACTTGCGACCCAGCCATCCGGCCGCCACGTACTGCCTCAGGAGTGGACAGGGGCGAAAGCGGTCGGCACCCAGCTCCCGGTGCAGCACCTCGAGGATGTTCAGGCAGGTATCTAGGCCGATCAGGTCCGCCAGCGCGAGGGGGCCCATCGGGTGGTGCATCCCCAGCTTCATGACCGTGTCGATGCCCTCCGCCGAGGCGACACCCTCCATCAGGGCGAAGACGGCTTCGTTGATCATCGGCATCAGGATGCGGTTGGAGACGAAGCCGGGGAAGTCGCGCGCCTCGACCGGGGTCTTGCCGAGCGCGCGGGCCAGCTCCATGACCACGGCCGTGGTGGCGTCGCTGGTGCGCAGGCCGCGGATGATTTCGACCAGCTCCATCACCGGGACCGGGTTCATGAAGTGCATCCCGATCACCTGTTCGGGCCGGCCGGTGGCCGCGGCGATTGCGGTGATGGAGATCGAGGAGGTGTTGGATGCGAGGATCGTCCCGGGCGGGGCGACCTCGTCCAGCTCCGCGAAGATCTCGCGCTTCAGCTCCACCCGTTCCGGGACCGCCTCGATAACCAGATCGGCCTGCGCGGCGGCGTCCAGCGACCGCCCCCCATCGATCCGTGCGAGGGCGCGGCCGCGCTCTTCGGCGCTGATCCTCCCCTTGGCGAGCTGCCTCCCGAGATTGCGGTCGATCATCGCCAGCCCGCGCTCCAGGGCGCCCGCGTCCGCGTCCACGAGCGAGACGCCGAACCCGCCCAGAGCGCACACGTGGGCGATCCCGTTGCCCATGGTGCCCGCGCCGATCACCGCGACGCGTTCGATCTTCATGGTGCTTCCCCGAGGGTGTCCGCCCGGTCCCGGCGCGCGCTGCGCACCACGTAGACGATCGCCAGCGCAATCGCCACGGTGGAGGCCAGGCCGCCCTCTGCCCCGAACGCTCCCCCGGTGATGAAATCGCGGCCGGTTTCCGTAACCTCAATAAGGGGGGCGTCGACGAGAGTCATTCCGCTGACCGGCAGATCGGCGAGGAACCCGGTGGCGAGATTCCAGCCCAGGTGCACGCCGGTGGCGGCCCAGAGACTGCCCGTGACGATGCGGACGACCCCGAGCAGGAGCCCGGCCAGCGCGATGTTGAGCAGGGCCAGGGGGGTCACCTCGGGGTTGGCTCCGTGCAGGACGGAAAACGCCACGGTGGTCAGCAACAGGGCCACCGCATTCCCCCAGCGTTCGGCGAGGACCGCCAGAGGGTACCCGCGGCAGAGGATCTCTTCGGCGGCCGCGGGAAAGAGCAGGACGAGCACAGTCCAGGCGCCCGTCCCCAGATACTCGATGGCCGTGCCCCCGTCCGGCCCATACCTGAGGCCGCCGGCCAGAGACAGTGCGACGACCGGGACCACGATGAGGACGCCGAACGCGAATCCGCGAGAGAGGTGCGCCGGGGCTCCTGCGCGGTGCAGGCCTACATCCGCCAGGGGGCGGCGGCCGTCCAGCCTTAGCAACACGAGAGTCGCCGCGAGCGCCGCCAGACACATCGCGACCCCGTAGACAAGCAGGCTCTCGCTCGAGCCGGCGCCGAGGCTGAAACCAACGAAAAGGGCGATGAACAGTACCGTGAAGCCCCCCAGCCGCAGCAGGGCCGCCAGGATCTCGCGGAGTGTGCCCGAGGACCTGCGCGGCGGGGACGGAGCGGAAGGAGTGGCGGTCAAGCCTTCGTTTCCCGCTTGCGCACCATTCGAGACAGAACCAGCCGCGCCGCAACCACTCCGATCGCCACCTTGGCGACTGCGCCCGGGAGGAACGGCTGTACCGAGGCGGCGAAGAGCGCGCCGGCGCCCAGGTCCGTCACCGCCGACAGCCAGGCGGCGCCCAGCGCGAAGATGACCACGGTGCCCGCCACGAATCCGGCAGTGGTCCGCAGCACCTTCCCATCGCGTCCCGCGATCCATCCGGTCAGCGCCGCGGCCATCGGGAACGCCATGAGGTAGCCACCGGTGGGCCCGAAGATCCACGGCAACCCGGCGCCGCCCATTGCGAAGACGGGTGCGCCCGCCACTCCCAGAGCCAGGTACAGCAGTTGCGAGGACGCACCCGCCACCGGCCCGAGCAGCACCCCGGCGAGAAGCACGAAAAGCGTCTGGAGGGTCATCGGCACCGGCGTCACGCCAAGCGGCACCGCGACCTGGCCGGCCACGGCGGTGAGCAGGGCAAAGACCACTACCGCCACCGGCAGAGCCACGCGTCTGTTGATTGAAATCGCCGGAACGGCGAGCCAGGTCTTCGCTTCGGATCGAATCATTGTCGTGGGCCTTTTCAGTTCTTTCGCACGGCAAGGGCAACGGCATTTCCGCCGCCCAGGCAAAGGGTCGCCATTCCGGACCCCGCACCGCGGTCGTCCATGGCGGCCAGGAGCGTCACCAGAATCCGCGCCCCGGAGGCGCCGATCGGGTGTCCCAGCGCCACCGCGCCACCATTCACGTTCACGCGCGCGGGATCCATATTGAGCGCCCGCATGTCCGCGACGGCCTGGACCGCGAACGCCTCGTTCATCTCCACCAGGTCGTAGTCCCCCACGGCGGTCCCTTCCCGCGCCATCAGCCTGTGTACGGCGACCACCGGCGCGAAGAAGAGGTCCTGCGGCTCGGTCCCGCCGGTGGCGTACCCGGTGATCACGGCCCGGTACGGCAGACCGTGCGCCTCCGCGTACTCGAGGCTCGCCACCAGCATCACCGAGGCGCCGTCGTTCAGCCCGGGCGCGTTGCCGGCGGTCACGACCAGCTCGTTCAGCCCTTCCGGCGCGTCGCGCGCAAAGGCGGGCCGCAGGCGTCCGAGCGCCTCCAGCGAGGTCTCCCGCCGCGGGCCTTCGTCGGTGTCGACCACGACCGTGCCCCGGCGCGCCGGGGTGGTCACGGGGACGATCTCCGAGGCGAAGCGGCCGTGGTCGATCGCGGCCACCGCCTTGTGGTGCGACGCGAGTGCGAAGGCGTCGGCCTCGGCGCGGGTCACACCCGCCTTCGCGGCCGTGTACTCGGCGTGGCCGCCCATGTGACACATCCCGAAGGAGCACCACAGCCCGTCGTGGACCAGCCCGTCCTGGATGGTGCGGTCCCCGAACTTCACCCCCCCGCGCAGGCCGCGTACGTAATACGGAACGTTCGACATGGACTCGAAGCCGCCGGCCACCACGAGCCTGGCGTCTCGGGCCCGGATCGCCTGGGCGGCGAGCATCACGGCCTTGAGGCCGGATCCGCACACCTTGTTCACGGTGACTGCGGGAACGCTCGCGGGCACCCCTCCGTTCACGGCGGCCTGGCGTGCGGGCGCCTGTCCCGCCCCGGCGCTCACGACGTTCCCCATGATGACTTCGTCGATTTCGGCGGCGTCGACGCCCGAGCGCGCGACCGCCTCGCGCACGGCCACGGCGCCCAGCTCCGGGCCGGAGAGCGGGCTCAGGCCGCCGAGAAAGCGTCCGATCGGGGTCCGTGCCCCGTCCAGAATCACAGGTGTGGTGGCAGCATCCGCCAAGGAAAACTCCCGGTGTGGTGGCAAGGTGCCGACAGTTCGGCGAACAACATTATAATCGCGGGCGAAAGCGCGGTGGTAGACCGGCGTCCACGAAGAGGTCGCGCTGGCGCCTGTCCCGTTTTCGCGGGCGGTAGCGCTTCAGCGAGTGCAGATCGCCGATCCCGAGGCTCGCAGCCCGGTCGAGGAGGCGCAGCAGGATGCGGGCCGTCGCCAGCGCGTCGCCGTGGGCGCGGTGGCGCTCCACGATGGGGATCCGGAAGTGGTCGGCCAGCGAATCGAGGTTGCGGTAGCGGAGTTCGGGCGCGAGCCGCCGCGCCAGGCTGATGGTGCAGAGACGCTTCACCTCCGGAGCATCGCCGAGCGCGTCCCGCAGCTGCGCGCGCACCCAGCCCCAGTCGAACCCTGCGTTGTGCGCGACGAAGACCCGCCCCGCGAGGCGCCGGAAGACCTCGTCGGCGACCTCGTCGAAGGTCGGGGCGGCGGCCAGCATCGCGTCGGTGATCCCGGTCAGGCGCTCAGTGGAGGACCAGACGGGGCGCCCGGGGTGGACCAGGGTCTGGAAGGAGTCGGTCACGGTGCCCCGCCGTACCTCCACCACCGCCACCTCGGTGATGCGGTGCCCGCTCTCGTAGCTGCCTCCCGTCGTTTCCACATCCACGACGGCGTAGCTCAGCCGCGACAGGGGCGTCCCTGGCGCTCGCGCACCCGCCCCGCCGCGCCGGCTCCACATGCCGTCGCCGTCCACGTGGAAGCGCTCGTCCCTGCCCAGCAGCGCGAAGACGGCAGCGGAGGCCGCGCCGGGGTGGCCGTCGAGGCCGAGGACTTCCCGGGCGAGGTCGGGGGTGGGGGCGGGGCCCTCCTCCAGCATGGCCCAGGCCCGTTGCAGCAGGGATGGATCGGGTACGGCCGCGGGGGACTTCATCGGCACCGGCGCAGCCGGGTGAGCGCGTGCGAAAGGCTCTCGAGGGCGACCGTCATGCTCACGTTCCTCAGCGCGACGTCGTCCGGGAGACGGAGCTGCGTGGGCGCGTAGTTGAGCACGGCCCGGATCCCGGCTGCGACCACCCGGTCGACGAGCGCCTGCGCGACCGGGGCGGGCACTGCAACGATCACGAGGTCGGTGCGGTCCTCCTGCAGCGCGCACTCGAGCTCGTGCTCGCCCCGGATCAGGACATCGCCCAGCCGGGTCCCGATCTTGCCGGGGTCGTTGTCGATGACCGTGGTGATGTGGAAGCCCCGCGCGCGAAACGGCTCGTACCGGAAGAGCGCCGTCCCGATGCGCCCCGCCCCCAGCAGCGCAACCCGCCAGACCGAGTCGAGGCCGAGCACATCCCGGAGCACGCCTGTCAGCTCCCTGACGGAGTACCCGAGGCCGCGCTTGCCGAAGGATCCCAGGAAGGAGAGATCCTTGCGCACCTGGGCCGCCGTGGTCCCGCCCCGTTCGGCCAGGACGCCGCTGGCCACGTTCCTGATCCCGGAGCGCTCGAAGTCCTCCAGATACCGGAGGTAGAGGGAAAAGCGGCGGACCGCGGCGTCGGGGATCCTGTTTGTGAAATTGTTCACAAGTGGAAGCTAGAAGCCCCCCGGCGGGGGCGTCAACCGGGGTCCGGGGCGCTCGCGGCGGAAGCGGAATCGCAGGTCGGCGCGCGACGCGGACGGGCCGGCGCCTCCCCGGGGGATGCGGTACTCAGCGGAGCCGTCGGCCGGGGGGCGGGGGCGCCAGCGGGAGAGCCCCGCTCAACGCGATGAAGTCGTCCGGCGACAGCTGCTCGGGGCGGATGGACGGCGGCAGTGAACGACCCGCCAGCGCCCGCTCCACGTCCGCGGGCGGGCAGCGGAGGTCCGGGTGGCGGTGGAGGATCTTGCCGAGCTGTTTGCGCCGCCAGGAGAAGGCGGCGCGGGTCAGGGTACGGACACGCCCGGCCGCCTCCGCGTCAAGCGCCGGAGGGACGCGCGGCGTGATCCTGAGCGCGACCGAGTCGACCCGCGGGACCGGGCGGAAGGCTCCCCGCGGTACCTTGCACACCCGGGATGCCTCCGCGTGGACCGCGACGCCGACCGACAGCGCCCCGTAGGTGCGCGAGCCGGGCCCGGCCAGGATGCGCGCGGCCACCTCCGCCTGCACCGTCAGCACGACGTCCGCCGGGAAGGGGGGAGTGAGCAGCTTGAAGATGATCGGCGTCGTGATGTTGTAGGGGATGTTCCCTACGACCCGCGTGGCAGCCCAGTCCGCCGTGAGGGTCGGGAGGTCCAGCGAGAGCACGTCGCCGTGGACGACCTCGACACGCGGGTCGTGGCGGTACCGCGCCGCCAGCTCGGGGGCGAGTGCGTCATCCAGTTCCACGGCGGTGAGGGCCACCCCGGCCTGGACCAGATGATCGGTGAGCGCGCCCCGCCCCGCTCCGATCTCGAGCACGGGTTCCCCTTCTCCCGCGCCGACGGCGGCTGCGATCTTGCGGCGCAGGTTCGGGTCTACGAGGAAGTTCTGCCCGAGGGAGCGCTTCGGGCGGCCGCGCCCCGTCCGCCGAGGGTTCATCGGGTGCGCAAGATCACCGCGGTCCGGTCGTCCGAGGGCATCGACGGGGTCGCCCGCCGGCACAGCTCGAAGAGCGCGTGCAGGATCTCGTCCGCCGGGCTTCCGTGGCGGGCCGCCACCGTCCTCAGCACCAGGTCCTCGCCGCTGCTCCTGCCGGTGTGTGCAAGCGTGTCGGACAGGCCGTCGGTGAAGAGCAGCAGGATATCCTCCCCGGACTTCCAGTCAGCCACGGACTGGCCGTAGGGCGTCTTGCCGATCCCCATGGGAGGGTCGGTGGCGAAGAGGCGCCTGGCCGTACCGCCTGATTCGACGACGAACGCGTGGGGATGGCCGGCGTTCGAGTAGGCGATTTCGGGGGTTCCCGGCGACAGGACGCAGTAGCAGAGGGACAGATACATCTCGGTGGACTCGAGTTCGTCGCCGATCGCGCGGTCCACGTACTCCAGCACGGTCGCGGGGGCGGCGCCCTGCTCGGCGTAGATCGCCGCCGCGCTCATGACCAGCGCCATGATGAGCGCGGCCGGGAAGCCGTGGCCCGAAACGTCCCCGATCATCACGCCCACCCTGCCCCCGGAAAGCTGGATGACCTGGTAGAAGTCGCCTCCCACGGACGTGGCCGACATCACCTGGGCGGCAGCCTCGACGCCGGGAACCCGCGGGATCGGGGGCAACAGCTTCATCTGCAGGTCGTGGGCCAGCTCCATCTCCCGGGAGATCCGCTCGCGCGCCATGTTTTCACGGATGGCCCGGTTGGCCTCCAGGGCGGCCTCCAGCGCCGAGCGGTTTCGGCCCAACTCCCCGGCGAGGGACGCGGCGCGCTCCAGTGAAGCACGCAGCACCCCGACCAGCGGGCTGCCGGCCCCCTGCCCCACCACTTCGACTTCGAGCATCCGGCCGGGACCCAGCGGGACCTGGAAGCGGTTACCGCCGGCGATTGGAACCCCGTCCTCTTCGGAACGATAGACCAGGACTCGCCGTCCCCCCACCTCCTCCCATGCGCGCATCTCCAGCCCCAGCCGGGTGCCGAAGTCCTCCAGCGTCTCCGCGACCGGTTGCGGGAGCCCCCGGTCGGGCGCCGCGGTTGCAGGCTGCTCACGCAGAACGAGGGTGACCGCGTTGCCCCTGCGATTGAAGCGCACTTCGTCCATCAGCGCCCGCATCAGAAAGACACCGCGACCGTCCGGCAGAAGCAGGTTCTCAGGCAACCGGGGATCGGGAACCGCATCGGGATCGAATCCGTCCCCCTGGTCGGACACTCTTACGCGCACCTCGCCGGGGACGGCCCTGAGCTCCACCCGCACCCGCGTGTCGGGGTCGCGGGAATTCCCATACAGGATCGCGTTGGAAATCGCCTCGGTGAGTCCTACGCGGAAATTGAAAAGCAGCCGGCGGCGGTCGAGTCGGGCGGGCGCGCAGTGCTCGACCGCGTGATCCACCGCATCCTCAATCGCGCCGATGTCGTTGGGGAGCTCGAAAACGAGGTTCTCGGCTCCCCCGGCGCCGGCGGAACGTCGATCGGCTGGGCTCACAAGTTCACTGCTCCGTTCCCCTACTCGCTGAGCGCCTCCTCCAGGCTGTCGCGGATCTCGAAGAGGGTGTAGAGCTTCGTCAGCTCGAAGAGCCTCCGCAGATCCTCGTTGAGGGAGGCCAGCTGCAGCCGCCCGCCCGCTTCGCGGATCTTCTTGGAAAGGCTCACCAGGATTCCGAGGCCCGAGGAGTCGATGTACCCGGTCAGGGCGAAGTCCACGACGAAGCTGCGACTGCCCTGCTCGAGTTCGCCGAGAACCATTTGCTTAAGCTCCTGGCGGTTGCCGACAATGAGCTGCCCCGCGACCTCGATTACCGTGACCTGCCCGAACCTTCTCAAGTTGAAGGACATGTGCTTCCATCCAGACGGTGGGATTCGACTCTCGCTCCGCTCGGCTGTCCGTCGCCGTCGGACCACGGAGCCGCAGAAGAAGATACACGGGACGGACCGGGGCGCGAGTAGTCGTCAGCGGTCCGTGGGCAATCCCCGCGTGGCACCGAGGGCGGAGCCTTTCGCCGACATCAGCGCCGTGATCGCGGCCACGCGCACGATGTCCGTCACCGACGCACCCCTCGACAGGTCGTTGAGCGGCGCGCGCAAACCCTGGAGGATGGGTCCCAGCGCGACGGCCCCGGCAAGTCGCTGGACCAGCTTGTAGGCGATGTTGGCCGCGTCCAGGTCGGGGAAGACCAGTACGTTGGCAGTGCCGGCCACGGGGGAACCGGGAGCCTTCACCCGCGCCACCTCGGGGATCAGGGCGGCGTCGCCCTGCAGTTCGCCGTCGGCGATGACATCGGGACACGCTTCCCGGAAGCGCCGCACCCCTTCCTCCACCTTCTCGACCGCACGGCCCCCGGCGCTCCCCAGAGTGGAGTAGGACAGGAACGCGACCCGGGGTTCGTCCCCCACCACCAGCCGCCGCACCCGCACAGCCTCGGACGCGATCGTCGCCAGCTGGCGGGGCCGCGGCTCCGGCACCACCCCGGCGTCGGTGAAGGTCAGCACCTCGGGCCCGGCGCCACGGAAATCGCCAACCTCCATGAAGAACGATGAGGACAGGGTCCGCACTCCCGGCCTCAGCCCCACCCCCTTCAGCCCGGCCCGGACCACCTCCGCGGTGGTGTGGACGGCGCCGGCAACCACCCCATCCACCACCCCGCCCCGTAGCATGCCGACCGCGCGCTGCAGCCGCCCCTGGGCCTCCTCGTCCCCGGCCTCCGCCTCCAGCACCACCGGCCGGACCACCCCCCGCCGCCCAAGGATTGCCGCGGCCTCCACGACCCGGGGATCGTCTCCCTCGGGGAAGGCGATCCTCCTCCCCAGGCGCCGCGCACGCGCCTCGAGCCCACCGGTGAAGGTCACGAAAGGTGCCGGCGGAGGCGCTCCAGCACCGGGGGCGAGACGAAGCTGCTCACGTCCCCGCCCAAAGCGGCCACCTCCCGCACCAGGGACGCCGACAGGAACGAATACCCCAGATCGGGCACAAGGAAGATCGTCTCCACGCCGTCGTACAGTTCGCGGTTCATCTGCGCCATCTGGAACTCGTACTCGAAGTCGGCCACCGCCCGGAGTCCACGCACGATGAAGCGGGCGCCCGTCGTGCGTGCGAAGTCCACCAGGAGACCCGAGAAGGAGACACACTCGATCCGCGGCTCGTCGGCGAAGACCTCGCGCATGATCTCGAGGCGTTCGGGAACGTCGAAGAGGTGGTGCTTGCTCTGGGACGAGGATTCGGCCACCGCGACCACCAGACGGTCGCAGACGCGGAGCGTGCGGCGGGCGACGTCCTCGTGCCCCCGCGTCACCGGGTCGAAGGACCCGGGGTATACACCCACGACCGGACGGGAGTTGGTCATGCGACTTCGTCTCCTGGCTGTCTGACCCTCGTGAGGGCGGTGTCTCCGTATCTGCGCTGCTCTGCGACCGCGTCCGGTGGGAAGGGCTCGGCCGCGCGGTGTTCCACCCAGAGTTCCCGGGCGAAGGGCCCGGCTCCGTAGCGCGCCACCAGCTGCGATGTGTAACCACGGTCGTAGGGAGGGTCCGCGAGGGCAAGGTCGTACGCGAACGGCTCCAGTCCGCGGAGGTGGGCCATCGCGTCGCCGCGGATCACGGTGGCGTCGGGGCCGGCGCCGAGCGCGCGGATGTTGCGTTCGAGGACCCGCACGGCCCGGTGACTGCGTTCCACGAAGGTGACGTGCGCCGCGCCGCGGCTGAGCGCTTCCAGCCCCAGCGCCCCCGAGCCCGCGAAGAGATCCAGCGCTCTGGCGCCCTCGATCCGGCCTGCCAGGATGGACATCCAGGCTTCACGCACCCGGTCGGTCGTGGGACGGACGCCCCGCCCCGGCACCGGCGCGATCCGGCGGCTCTTCCACTTTCCGGCAATGATTCGCACGGTGGGGCAACCTCCTGGCCCGGCGCGAGCCGCGGAGCAGCGGCGCGCGTCAGGGGGAAGGACGGATGTCCAGCGCCCTGGCCTCGATGGTGGTGCGTCCCCTGAAGGTATTCTTCATGAGGTTGAAGGCGATATCCACCGGGCCGCCCATGAGGTCCTCCGTCGGCGGCACCCGGTCGGCAATGCGAAACCCGATCGCCCCGAGGCTCGCGCCGTCGCTGGCAACGCGGAACTTGAGATGACTTCCCTTGAGCACCTTCGGCGGTTCCGTCAGACGCACCCGGCGGGCGACGAACACGGGTTCGGGGTTGCCGCGTCCGAAGGGCCCGACATGGCGCAGATAGCGGTAGAGGTCGGGCTTGACCTCGCTCAGCTCGATTTCCAGATCGGTGCGGAGCTCGGGGCGGGGCTCGGCGCCGCCCAGCGTGCGGCGGGCCAGGGAGCAGAAGGCCTCGCGAAAGGCAGGCAGGCGGTCGCGTTCGATGTCCATGCCCGCGGCCTGGTGGTGACCGCCGAAGCGCACGAGGTGCTCGGAGCAGGCGGCGATGCCCGCATGCAGGTCGAAGGAGGGGATGGACCGCGCGCTTCCGCGCCCGCTGTCCCCGTCGAAGGCAACGACCACCACGGGGCGGCAGATCCGCTCGACGAGGCGGGACGCGACAATCCCGATCACGCCGGGGTGCCAGCCGTCTCCCGACACGACGACGGCCCGGTCGCGGGACGGTTCGTACTCGCCGCGCAATGCCTCCAGCGCTTCGGAGGTGGTCCGTTCTTCCACGCCACGGCGGTCCCGGTTGTTGGTGTCCAGCGTCTCCGCCAGGCGGTCGGCTTCGGTGGGGTCATCGGTCAGCAGCAGCCGGATCGCGTCCATCGCGTTCCCGACGCGCCCCGCGGCGTTGATGCGCGGGCCGAGCTGGAAGGCCACCGCCGCCGCATCAAGCGGGTTGTCGGAACCGGGGTCGAGGCCCGCGCGCCGGATCAGCGCGGCCAGTCCCGGGCGCCTGGTTTGGGTCAGGGCGCGGAGGCCGTAGCGGGTGAGCACGCGGTTTTCCCCCGACAGCTCCACCTGGTCGGCAATGGTGGCCATCGCCACGAGGTCCAGGTATTCCCAGCTCTCATCCTCGGGACGCTCCAGTGCCGCCGCCAGCAGCTGTCCCACCTTGAAGGCGACGCCCGCGCCGCAGAGCTGCTTGTTCGGATAGGCGCAGTCGGGACTGTTCGGGTTGACCACGGCCAGCGCGGCGGGCAGTTCCGGGCCGGGACGGTGATGGTCGGTGACGATGACGTCCATCCCTGCCGCGCTGGCCCGGCGCACCGGATCCAGTGCCACGATCCCGCAGTCCACGGTGACCAGCACGGCCGCGCCCCGTGCCGCGGCGCGATCCACGCCGGCGCGGGAGAGATCGTAGCCGTGCCGGCGGCGGTCGGGCACGATCGCGTCGGCCCTGCCGCCCATCGCCCGGATCCAGGCAGCGAGAAGCGCCGCCCCGCTGATCCCGTCGGCGTCGTAGTCGCCATGGACGACCACCATTTCACGCTGCGCAACCGCCCTGGCCAGCCTCTGTGCGGCCCGGTTCGCGTCGGTCAGGCCGGCCGGATCGTGCAGCGATCCGAGCAGCGGACGAAGGAACGCCCCGGCTTCCTCGGTCGTCCGGTACCCCCTGGCCGCAAGCAACCGGCACAGGGCGGACGGGAGATTCAGCCCGTCCTGCAATGCCCGAACGGCGTACGGGTCCGGCGGTGGCTGGATCCTCCAGAGTGGGCGCGCAGAGAGCCTAGTGGCATTCCCCCGGGAGCCCGACTTCACGCCTTGTTCGCCGGCTCCGGGAGTCCGTCGGGGACCACGTCGGGTGGCGCCGTAACGATGACGCCGCAGGCCTCGCAGCTCAACAGCCGCCCCGCGGAGCGGATCTCGTTCTGCAGCTGCAGGGGGATGAGCGAGAAGCAGGCCCCACAGGCGCCGTCATCGGTCATCGGCGCAACGGCTATCCTCCGTCCTCCCCTGGCGAGATCTTCGTAGACGGCCAGGTACCTCCGCTCGATGCCCTCGGCGAAGAGTCCGCGCCGCACCTCCAGCGACGCCGCTTCGGACCGGATCGCCTCCTGTTCGCCGAGGATCTCCTCCTTCCTCGGAGCCACGGAGGAACGGGCCTCCTCCATCTCGGCCCGCTGACCGTCGAGCCGTTCCTCGAAGCGGCTGATCTGGTCCAGGAAACTGATCACCTCCTGCTCCTCCTGGTCGAGCGCGCGGCGCACCAGTCCGAGCTCCGCCTGGACCGCGGCTTCCTCCCTGACCGTCCTCACCAGGTTGAGGCGCTCCTCCAGCCGGTGCACGCGCAGCCGCTTCTCCTCCGCCGCGAGGCGCAGCCGCCGCTCCTCCAGCCTGAGGTCCTGCACCCGGGCCTCGGTTGCGGTGACTTCTTCGGCGAGTTGGCGGGCCGGCTCGTCGACCGCCTCCAACTCCCCCTGAAAGGATTCGACCCGGTCCCGGATTGCCCGGATCTGCTGATCCATGTCTTGTAGTTCCAGCAACCGGCTGGACACCGGGCCGGTTTCGACCGTCACCTTGATCCTTCCCCCTTCCGTTGACTGCTTTTCGCTGCCCTGTGGGTGGACCTGCGCCAGTCCGGACCCAAGGCCCGCTTTTCCTTGTTCAGGTCTTCCTTATCCTTGATCAACCTGCTCTTTTCCGCTTCCTCGGCCGCACCGCGTATCTGGCCATCCAGCGCTTCCAGACGACGGTCGATCGTTCGGACGTCGATTCCCCGGGCCACGTCCTCGAAGACCTCGTCCGGCGGGACCTCCCGGTCTCTGTTGAGCTCTTCGAAGCGCTGTACCGCCTCCGGCATCGCCCCTACAGGCGGCGCTGCAAGTTCCGGATTGTCGATCAGCCATTCGAAGATGGCACGTAAGGCACCATCCTCCAAGTCCGATGGACCCACGCGCTCGCCGGCGCGTTCGATCCACTCCCGTCGTTTGAGGACGAAGTGAACGAGCTGCCAGTCCGAGCCGAGTCCCTGAAAGCGGGGAGCCGGGCGGCGGCGCGGCGGCGGCCTTGTCCCCCGGCGGGCGCGTCCCGGTCCGGTCTGACCCTTCAGTTCGGCCGCCAGGGTATCCGCGCGGACGCCCGTTCGCTCCGCCACCCGGGTCAGGTAGATGTCCCGCAAGCGCGGATCCCTGACCGCCCTGAGCGTGGGTAGAAGCCGGTCCAGCGCCGCCCGCGTCTTCTCGATCGAGGAGAAGTAGTCGTGCTCTTCCAGGATCGCGATCTTGCGGTCGAGTACGTCGACCGCCTGGCGGACGAACCCCAGGACCGCCTCCGCACCCCCGGCACGCGCGACCGAGTCCGGGTCCTCGCCCTCCGGAAGCGTGACCACCGACGCGTGCAGCCCCTGTGCGAGGAGCGTGTCCGCGGCTCTGAAGGTGGCCCGCATCCCCGCCGCGTCGTTGTCGAAGAGGATGCGCACCTGCTTCGTGTACCGCGCGAGCAGCCTCGCGTGCCCTTCCGTGAGCGCAGTGCCCAGCGGCGCCACCGCGTGCGCAACGTCCACCGCGGCCAGCGACAGCGCGTCCATGAACCCCTCGACGAGGAGCGCGGCCCCCTGCCGGCGGATGTGGTTGCCGGCCCAGCTGAGACCGTAGAGGATCTCGCCCTTGTGGAAAATCGGGCTCTCCGGCGAGTTGAGGTACTTGGGCGCGCCCTTCCCCTCCGGGCCGAGCAGCCGTCCGCCGAAGGCCAGCACGCGCCCGGAAACCGACTCGATGGGGAAGATCACGCGGTTGCGGAAGGCGTCGTAGAGCTGCTCCCGCTTCTCGCTCTTCTTAAGCAGCCCGAGTTCCAGCAGGATCGCCTCGCCGATGCCGCGGGCCGCTGCCGCGTCGCGCAACGCCCCCCACTCGTCGGGCGCGAAGCCCAGCCCGAAGCGTTCGCCGGTCTCGCGCCAGATGCCCCGTCGCTCCAGGTACTCGCGAGCGCTCTTTCCGCCCTCCCACTCCCAGAGGCGTTCCTGGAAGAAGGAATTCGCGTGCGCGGTGGCTTCGTAGTAGGGCCTCCAGGGATCGTCGCCCTTCCTGCCGCGCCTGACCTCCTTCACCTCGACCCCGCTGCGCGCGCCGACATACTTGACGGCGTCCGTGAAGCCCATCCCCTGGTGTTTCATCAGGAACGAGAACACGTCTCCGGATTCACCGGACGAGAAATCGTGGAAGAACGCCTTGGCGGGGATCACGTAGAAGGAGGGCGTCTTTTCCTTCTTGAAGGGACTGAGCCCACGGAAGTCCTTGCCGGCCTTTTTCAGCTGCACGAAATCGCCGATGATCCCGACGATGTCGGCCCGGGCCCGGACCTCCTCCACAACGTGGTCCGGAATCATCCTACCGCATCCTCACCAGGGTCACGCCATGGCCGCCCTCGCCCGGCTGGCCCGCCCGCGAGTCCTTCACCCGCGTGTCACGGGCCAGAACCTCCGCCACCCTCTTCCGCAGCGCCCCCGTGCCCAGACCGTGGATCACGCGCAGCTCGCGAAGGTCGGCCACCGCGGCCCCGTCGAGTGCGCGGCAGAGCGCCATCTCGGCCTCGTCGGCGCGCTGCCCGCGCAGATCCACCTCGGTGGCCGGGTCCGGGATGCCCCCGCCCCACCGGGACGGCTTCGACACGGCGCGGCCCCCACCCCCCTCCACCCCGCCTCCCACGCGGCCCAGATGACTGCGCGGCACCCGCATTCTCACGCCGCCCACCAGGACCGCCACCCGGTCCCCCTCGACCCCCAGGATCGTGCCCTCGGCCCCCGTGTCGCTCATCCGGACCGCCGCACCGGCCTCCAGCTCCGGCGCATCCAGCCCACCGTCCTCCCGCGGCGGTCCTTCCCCATCCGTCGCGGGCTCCTCGAGCGCCCGCGCGGCCTCCTCTACCGTCCTGCGGGCCCGCCGCGCGGCCTCACGCGCGGAAACGCCATCCGGCTCCCGTTCCTGCAGGCCATCGATCGCCGCCTCCACTTCACGGCGCGCCTCCAGGAGCATCCGGCGCGCCTCCTTGCGGGCCCGGGCCGCGGCGTCCCGCTCGGAGCGCCGGAGCGCCGCCTCGCGCGTCGCCAGCTCGGCTTCCAGGTCGCGGGCGCGGCGGCGCTCGGTCTCCAGCGCCGCGAGGAGACGCGAAACGTTGCGCTCCTTCCGCTCCAGCGTCTCCAGGAGGTCGTCGAGGCGTGCCTCCGCGCGGTCGCGGTAGCCGTCGGCGAGATCCAGGACCTCGTCCGGGAAGCCCAGTCCGCGGGCGATCGCCAGTCCGTAGCTGCGGCCGGGTCGCCCCTTCGCGAAGCGGTAGGTGGGCGCGAGGCGCTCCCCGTCGAAGTCGAGCGAGGCGTTGACGATGCCGTTGCCGGGCGCGGCCAGGCGCTTCAGCCCCCCCATGTGCGAGGTCACCACCGCGAGGCAGCCGCGCCCCGCCAGCGTCTCGATCAGGGCACGCGCCAGCGCCTCGCCCTCCTTGGGGTCGGTGCCGGCGCCGGGCTCGTCGATGAGCACCAGGGAGCGCGGCCCGGCGCTGAGCAGCACCTCCTGCAGGTTGCGGAGGTGCGCCGAGAAGGTGGACAGGGAATCGGCGATGGACTGTTCGTCACCCACATCGGCATGGAAGGAGTCGAAAACGGGGATGCGGGTGCCGGGCCCAACCGGGGGGATGACTCCGGACTGGGCCAGGGACGCGATCAGCCCCACCGACTTGAGGAAGACCGTCTTGCCGCCGGTGTTGGGACCCGTAACGACCACCACCCGCTCCTGCGCGTCGAGTTCGATATCGAAGGGCACCGCGTCGGTCCCTGCGGCCACCAGCAGAGGGTGGCGTCCCTCACGTATGCACGTCCCCATGTCCGTGGCAGTGCCCGCGTCGCTGCCGGTAATCTCCGGCACGTTGCCGTCCCAGCCGACCGCGGCGCGCGCACGGGCGATCCGGGCGTCCATCACGGTGAGCGCCGCGAGCGAGTCGGCCAACCCGCGGGCGAGGGGGCGGCACCGCTCGGTGAGTTCCCGCAGGACCCGCTGCACCTCACGGACCTCGGCCCGCTCCAGTTCCCGCACCCGGTTCATCTCGTCGATCGCGGAAGGAGGCTCGATGAAGACCGTGGCGCCGGAGGACGACTCGTCGTGGACGTACCCCCCCACCACCCTCTTGCCCTCTCTGCGCACCGGGATCACGTAGCGCCCCTCGCGAATCGAGACGGACGCCTCCGGAACCCGGTAGCGCTCGTCAATGCCGGTCAGCAACCCTTCCAGGTGCCGGACGACCCGGTTGTGGGCGCCCCGCAGCCGGGCACGGATCCTGCCGAGGTCCCTGCTCGCGCTGTCGAGGACCGTCCCGTCCGGATCCACCGAGCGCTCGATCGAGGCCTGCAGCCGGGGGTGCGCCAACAGACGGTTCCGCAGCTCCTGCAGCACCGGCAGTCCCTCGGCGCCCTCCGCCAGAGCGCGGTCCAGGGAGCTCCCTGCTGCCAGCACGCCTCCCAGTCGCGCCAGTTCAACCGCCGGGAGGACCGAGCCGTCCACTTCCAGACGCGCCGCGGCGGACCGCGCATCGGGGACTGCGGGGAGCGCCCAGTCGCTGCGCGGCTCCAGGAAGCGGACCGTCTCCGCCACCGCGTCCAGCCGCGCCCTGACCGCTTCGGGATCGGAGGAGGGCCGGAGCCCCCGGACCATCTCCCGTCCCGCCGTTGTTGACGCGAGGCCCGCAACGTACTCCAGGACCCGGTCGAATTCGAGGACCTGAAGGGCCCGGCCCGACATCCTACCCGAGCTCTTCCCGGACGATTGCCGAAGCCGCCCGTCCGTCGAATCGGCCGCGGATCCGGGGCATCAGCCCGGCCATAACGGCTCCGATGTGACCCGCTCCCCCGTCGATGAGTTCACGAACCATCCCCCGCACATCCTCGGCCCCCAGGTCGGGCGGAAGGTAGCCCTTCAGCACCTGTTCCTGCTCCCGCTCGCGCGCCGCCAGATCCTCGCGCCCCCCCGCCTCCATCTGGGCGGCGGCGTCCTGGCGCTGCTTGATCGCCCTGGCCACGACCATGCGCACCCCGTCCTCGTCCAGGGCACCCCCGGTCTCGATCTCCCCGTTCCTCAGTTCGGCGAGGGTCGTAGAGAGGACCAGAGTGCGGACCTTGTCCCTGGCCCGGCGCGCCTCGTTCAAATCCGACCTCAGTTTCTCCTTCAGGGAACCCTTCAATGCCGTCGTCTCCTCTCGTCCGTGAGCCCGTTCAACGAACCCTCAAGATATCCGCAGGGAGGCGTCGCGGGGGAGACGCACCCGGCCCGCGGGACCCGGTAACCACCCGGGGGACCGCCGTGGCCGCCGATTCCGGACCCGGCGTCCCATCGAGCCATACGAGGTCCCCTGCAGGAGTGGTACCCTACATGTCCCCTCGGACACAACCGACTACACGGGAGCATCATGGTCTGGACAACGGAGTGTGTGGTGGACATCCTGCGCCGGGGCGGTCCCGGCGCGTTGTCGACGGAAAGACTGAAGGCGGAGCTGCGGCGGTCCCGCCCGCCCGTCCTGCTGACGCGCCAAAGGCTCGAACACCTCATCGACGAGTCCGAAGGCCGCGTCGCGCTGCTGGAGCTGCGACTGGATGATCCGGAGCGCACGGTCGTCGAGAGCTGGGTATTCCTCACCGACCCGCGAGACCGTCCGAGCCGGCCAGAGATCGCCGCCGAGCTCTGGCGGAGCCTCGCGGCGCTGGCAGAGGATCTGGACACGGCATCCAGGGTGGAGGTGTGCCGCTGGATCCGCACGGCACGCAACGCCGAGCGCGCCTGCTCGATCGCCCTCGGAACGCGGCCCCGGCTCCCCCACCGGCTGAGGCGGCGCACCTGGCAGTCCTGAAATGAGTATTCGCTGCCCCCGGCGCGACGCTGGGTCCTTCCACGGCTGTCAACCCTTCCCGAGGATCAGCTCAGCACTTCCTTCACCTTCGACCAGAAGCCGCGCCGCTGCCCCCGCTCGATTTTCTCGGGCGGGGCGTCTTCAATCCGGCGGAGCTTGCGCAACAGGGTCTCCTGCTCGGTGCTCAGCCGGGTCGGAACCCAGACGACGAACCGCACCAGCAGATCGCCCTGCCCACGACCATTCAATTCGGGAACACCCTCGCCCTCGATCCGGATCACCTCGCCGCTCTGGATCCCGGCCGGCACGTCCACCCAGGTGCTCCCGTCCACGGTGGGCACGGTGATCCGGCTTCCGAGCGCGGCCTGGCTGAAGGTCAGGGGCACCTCGAGGATCAGGTGGTTTCCCTGCCGCACGAAGCGGTCGTCCTCCTTGACCTCGAGCATCACGATGATGTCCCCTCGGGGTCCGCCGCGCGGCCCCACGTTGCCCTCGCCGCGCAGCGTGATGTAGTTCTCGGACGAGACCCCGGCCGGAATGTCCACCGCGATCTCGCGCTCGGCACGCACCCGCCCGTCGCTCCGGCAGCGATGGCAGCTCTCCGAGATGATCGTCCCTTCCCCCGCGCAGCGGCGGCACGGCGTCACGCTTACGAACTGGCCGAAGACCGAACGTTCGACGCGGCGCTCCTCACCCGCGCCGTTGCAGTTGGGACAGGTCAGCGGGCGGGCGCCGTCCTTCACCCCCGTGCCGGAACAGGACTCGCATTTGTCCAGGACCGACACCCGCACCTTCCTGCTGGCGCCGTCACGAACGTCCTTGAGCGACAGGGGCAGCCTGATCCGCAGCGACTTGCCCCGGGTGGGCCGGTTGCCGCGCCTGCGCGTCCCGAACAGCCCCTCCAGCCCTCCGAAGCCGCCGAAGTCCCTCATGAAGACCTCCAGCGCGTCGGAGAAGTCGATTCCGCCCCCGAAGCCGCTCTGTCCCCGCAGCCCTTCCTTTCCGTAGCGGTCGTAGCGGGCCCTCTTGTCGGGATCCCTCAGCACCTCGTACGCCTCGGTGACTTCCTTGAAGCGCTCTTCCGCCTCGGTGGAGCCCGCGTTGCGGTCCGGGTGGTACTCCAGCGCCACCTTGCGGTACGCCTTCTTGATCTCGTCCTGGCCGGCGGTCCTGGGAATGCGCAGCAGAGAGTAGTAGTCGGACATAAATGTGATGGGCCGCTATCCGGCCGTCATGTTTCGCCGCTGCAACCCCGCGGGGAGTTTGTCCACGGGCGCTAGGGCTCCAGCATGCGGGTGACGAGGGATGAAGTGTAGTCCACGATGGCGATAACCTTTTCGTAGGGCATCCTCGTGGGCCCGATGACGCCCAGGATTCCGCGCAGCCGCCCGAATCGGTATCCCGAGGTGACGAGCGTGAACCCGGCGAGTTCCGGAGCGTGTTCGGACCCGATGGTGACGAACGGTCCCCGCCGCGCGACGCGGGTGCCCAGGACCTTGCCAAGGAGCTCCTTCTGCTCCGTCAGGGCGATCAGGTCCTTGAGGCGGTCGCTGGTCGAAAATTCCGGCTGCGCCGCAATCGAGGATGTCTGACCCAGTACGACCCGGTCCTCGCTGCCGGTTTCACCCGCGAAGAACTCCTCGCCCGATTCGACGAAGAAGTTGAGGATATCGCGTGCGGCCGGGTCCTCCACCGCGTCCCTGAGACGGTCCCCGAACGAGCGCCGAATCTCCACGAAGGTGAGGCCGCCGAGGCGCTCGTTGAGAACCTGCCGAATCAGGTCCAGGATGTCGGATGGCGCCTCGCCCGGAAGGTCGACGTACACGGTGCGGACCATCCCGGACCGGACCGTGACGACCATCAGCACCTTGTGCGACGACACCTGGATCAGGTCGATCTTCTCCAGGCGGGCCTGGTCAAGCTGGGGAACGGATCCGACGCCGAGTTCGTTGACCAGGATCCCGAGCGCACGCGTCGCATTCTGCAGGATTCGCTCCAGGGTGAAGTCCCCCGTCCACAGTTCCTGCTCGATCCGGGCCTTCTCCCGATCGGTCAGGCTCTCCGGCTGCACGACGCTGTCCACGAAGAAGCGGTAGGCGAGATCCGTGGGAACGCGTCCCGCCGAAGTATGCGGGTGGGTCAGGTAGCCCTCCTCCTCGAGGTCGGCCATCGTGTTGCGGATCGTGGCCGGGGAAACGCCGAAGTTGTAGCGGCGGGCCAGCGTGCGGCTCCCCGCCGGCTCCGCGGTCTCGACGTATCTGCGGATAACCGCCTCGAGAACCGCACGCTCCCGTTCCGAGAGCGGCGGGTGTCTTGTCCGGTCTGGCAAGTCCATGATCACATCGTTCCGTGGCAAACCCCTGGGTACTTGAAAATCTCCCCTGAACCGCTGCCGTCAACCGGTGCGGACGCCGCGGGTGGGGCAAGCGACCCCTCCGGACCGCTTCGGTGGAGAGCGCCGTCGAGTTCCAGGGTTACGGCATCCATGACGAGCCACCCCTCAGGTGTCAGGCGCACAGCGCCGTCCTCCCGCTCGGCGAGACCCCCGGCTTCCCAGCGGTGGACGACGGATGATGCGGCGGGGTCCAGGGAATCCGCCGGCAGTCCATCCCTGGTCCGCAGCGCCAGCCATATCGACTCCAGCCGGGCCTGCCGCGGATTGAGGACTTCGTCTCCTGCGCGTCCGTTTCCGGACCGGGCGACGCGGTCCCGGTACGTCCCCCAGTCGCGTTCGTTCCACCAGCGCCGCCCGTCCGAGTAGCTGTGCGCGCCGTTTCCCAATCCCACGTAGGGCGCGCCCTTCCAGCAGGCGGTGTTGTGGCGGGAGGCGAATCCGGGCAACGAGAAGTTCGACAGCTCGTAGTGCTCGTAGCCGGCGCGGGTCAGCGTCTCGGCGGCGAGAAGGTATTCTTCCCGGTAGCGCGTTTCACCACAGGGGGTGATTCGCTCTTCACCAACCGCGCGCGCCAGCGGCGTTCCCTTCTCCACGGTCAGCCCGTACAGGGAGACGTGCGGAGCCTCCAGGCTCAGCGTACGCTCCAGGTCGCCCTTCCAGTCGCGGGAGATCGAGGCGGGAAGTCCGAAGATGAGGTCGACGGACAGATTGGAGATCCCGGCCGCCCTCGCCGCTTTCAGGGCATCGCCGGCGTCTTCGGCCGAATGCAGACGGCCCATCCACCGCAGCGCCGCAGAGCTGAAGCTCTGCACGCCGAAGGACACGCGGTTGACTCCCCCTTCCACCCACCGACTCGCGACCGACCCGGTGAAGGATTCGGGGTTGGCTTCCACGGTCCACTCGAAACCGGGCGCCCGGGTGCGTTGCCGTCCCACCACCGCGGCGAGCTCCGCCACATGGCGGGGATCCAGCACGGACGGTGTGCCGCCACCCACGTAGAGGGTCTCCTGGACCGAAGACAGCCGGACGGGTCCCGACTCCTGCACCCAATCCAGCTCGGTCTTGATCGCAGCCAGCCAATCCGCGCTGTCCGGACGGCGGTTCACCTCCACGGCGAAGTCGCAGTAGAAGCAGCGCCGCGCACAGAACGGCGCGTGCACATACACGTTGCGGACCCCGTCAGGGGCCTTCACGCTGCCCCCTCCCGCACCATCACCGGCCGGCCACCCGGCGTCCGCATGACCCGCCCGTCCCGGGTGGAGATCACATACCCCCGGATCTCGAGGATCATCAGCGACGCCCCCACCTCGTCCGCGGCGCGTCCGGCCGCCTCCGCCACTTCCTCGACGGTCACGGGGGCGGCGGGGACCGCGGCGAGCAGATCGCGCAGCTCCGGTTCCCGGGGCGCGGACTCCACGGTGAAGGAATCGCCCTTCAGGTTCGTATCCGTTACGATGGCGGCCCCCTGCGCGATCAGCCGGTTCGTACCCTGGCTGGTGGCGCGATCGATCGGCCCCGGCACGGCGTGCACCTCGCGCCCCAGCTCCAGGGCGTGATCGGCGGTGATGAGCGCGCCGCTGCGCCCCGACGCCTCCACGATCACCACGTCGCTGGCGAGCGCGGCGATAATCCGGTTGCGCCTGGGGAAGTGGTGCGGCTCGGCGTGCGCCCCGGGTTCGAACTCGGAGACGATCACGCCGTGCTTGCGGATCTCCCGGTAGAGTTTGGTGTTGCTCGCCGGCGAAGGGATGTCCACCCCGGAACCGAGTACGGCGGCCGTGGGCCCGGGGAGCGCCCCCCGGTGCGCCTCGGCGTCGACTCCCATCGCCATCCCGGATACCACGCACCGACCCTGCTCCACCAGCCGGGCGCCCAGCGCGCGGGACACCCGGCGCCCGTACGCGGTGGCGCGGCGGGACCCCACCACGGCGACGCACGGCCCATGCAGCAGCTCCGTTCTTCCCAGGGTGAAGAGAACCGCGGGCGGATGATCCAGGTTGCCGAGCCGCCCGGGGTATTCGTCGCTTCCGTAGACAAGAATGCCGATGCCCGCCTCCGTGCACCGCCGCAGGAGCTGGCGCGCACGCCGTTTGGGTGCGGCGTCACGGCGCGCCTTCTCGGCCCGCCGGTCCGCCGCCGTCGCGAACTCCTCGCCGTCTCCCGTCAGTGCCCCGGCCGGCGAGCCGAAGTGGTCGACCAGCTTCTTGAAGCGCCCGGGGCCGACCCCCGGCACGCAGTAAAGCGTCAGCGCCTCGATCACGGTTCCTCCCGGTCCGAACGTTCAGTCGCGGCGGGTGTCGCAGCGAGTTGGCGCCAGCACCCCTCCAGCAGCTCGCCGAGGCCTTCCCCGCTGACGGCGCTGATCGGGTAGACACCCCACGCACCCGGCGCCCTCACGGCGGGCGGCGCGCCCCCGGGGGCGTGGAGGTCCATCTTCGAGAACGCCACGGCATAGGGAAGATCGGCGAGCCCGGGGGCGTGCAAGGCCGCGTAGCGCTCCAGTTCGTCGAGGAGCCCGGCCAGCGTTCCCGCGGGGTCCGGCCCATCCACGGGCAGCAGGATCACCAGCGCGCGGGTGCGCTCGATGTGGCGCAGGAAGCGGTGGCCCAACCCCCTGCCCTCGTGCGCCCCCTCGATGATTCCGGGGATATCGGCTACCACGAAGGAGCGATACCCGGGCAGCTCGACGACCCCCAGGTTGGGCGTGAGCGTCGTGAAGGGGTAGTCCGCGATCTTCGGGCGGGCGTGACTGATGCGGGCGAGGAGGGTGGACTTGCCGGCGTTGGGCTCGCCGACCAGGCCTACGTCAGCGAGGAGTTTGAGTTCGAGACGGACCTTCCTCTCCTCTCCTTCGCCGCCCGCTTCCCATCGCCGGGGCGCTTGCCGCGTGGCGGAGGTGAAGCTGGCGTTCCCGCGTCCTCCCCGGCCCCCGAGCGCGACGACCAGGGCCGCGTCCGGCTCCAGCAGTTCGCCCAGCACCTCACCGTTGCCGTCATCTACGGCGATCGTGCCGCACGGCACTCGCAACACGAGGTCGCGCCCGCTCCTTCCCGTCCGGTTGGAGCCTGAGCCGTGCATGCCCCGTTCCGCGCGGTAGTGTCGCTTGTAGCGGAAATCGCTCAGGGTGGTCAGCCCGGGGTCCCCCACCATCCGCACGTCGCCCCCCTTCCCCCCGTCGCCACCCGAGGGTCCTCCGCGCGGGACCCCCTTCTCGCGCCGGAACGCCTCCGCCCCCGACCCGCCGGGACCGCCGCGCACCTCGATCGTCACCGAATCCAGGAACATCTAGAGCCCCTCCCCGCGCACGCTCACGGGTCCACGGCCAGGCGGCCCACCACGTCGCCCAGCGTGTTGGCGAGCGGTGGCTCCACATGCTCCGCCAGAGCCCCCGCGGCGTCCTGCGAAAGGATGCCGGCCCTCGTCAGAACGGCGAGCAGCGCAGGCGGAGCCGCCCGCCACGCTCCGTCCTCCACCTTGACCGCGACGCCGAGCCCCCGCTCCCGGTCGGCGGCCGCGTAGACCCCCTCGGCCCCCGTCTTGGCGATCACGCGGCCCCCCTCCGCCTCGATGAGCCGGGTGCAGAGCCGGTCGGTGCCCGCCACCATGAAGGGGTGCGAGACCATGGCGCCGACCACCCGGCCGGGAGCACCACCCTCCCCCGCCGCCGCCACCAGTCGCGCCATCGCAGCGGCGAGGTCCGTGAGCGGGATCGCGAGGGTGGGCACGCCGCAGCCGTCCACGGCCGACGGAATCGCGCGGGGATCGCACCGCGCCCAGCGGGCGAGTTCGCGCCGCATTCGCAGCTGCACCGGGTGCGCAGGGTCTTCGTAGCCCTCCAGGGGCCAGGAATGGAAGGCGGCCAGCGCCAGCATTCCCGCGTGTTTCCCGGAGCAGTTGCTCATGATCGAGGTGCGCGGCGTGCCCGCGGCGGCGAGTTCGCGCTCGCGTTCGCGAAGCAGCGGAGGATGGGGGCCGCAGACGAGCAGCGACTCGGCCACGCCCGCCTTCGCCAACGTCGAGCGCGCCACCGCAAGGTGTGCCTCCTCCGAATTGTGTGAACCGCAGCACAGCGCGATCTCCTCAGTTGAAAGCCCGAAATGGTCCGCGGCCCCGTCCGCCACCAGCGGAAGGGCCTGAAACGGCTTTGCCGCCGACCGCAGCACCGTGGAGCGTCCGGCGTCTCCCCAGCTGCCGGCAATGCGTCCCGCGGCGTCCGCGACCACCGCATGCACCCGGTGTGTCGATTCGAGGAGCAAACCCCTGCGCACCGAAACCGTCAGGGGCCCGCCGCCCGGTCTCATCGAAGGGCGCATCCGGCGACGCTCAACATTGGAGGCAGCGGGCGGGCGTTGCCATGGTGCGATGGGCGCGGGGTCCGGCCGAGGCGGTCAGTCCAGCCTGGCTCCGCCCTTCTCAGCGTGGACCCTCCCCCGCGCCGGGTCCACCCTCTGCCGGCGTGGTCGCAGTCAGCGGAGATCCCGCGAGCGCGAAGAGTTCGGCCTGGTTCTCGGCCGCGAGCAGCAGTTCCACCGCCCGGCCAAGCTGGGCGTCGTGCTCGCGGGTGCGCCTGAAGCGTCCAAGGTCGTCCCACGCGAGCAACGCGATTTCGCTGCCCAGGCGAAGCGCCAGAGTGTTGCGTGCGCGCATGAACGTCTCCAGGGGAACTTCGGCGCCCCGTTCCTGCAGCGCGGCGTGAAAGCTCCCGAGGTCCCCGTCGGTGACAACGAAGCCGGGCTCCAGATCCGGGTGCTCGCTCAGGTAGTTGACCGCCCAGTTCTGCAGGGCCGCAAAAAATCCGTAGCCGGACGCGAGGATCTCGTCCCAGGCGGTCCGTTCGCCCGAGGTGAGCGTATCCTGCAATACCCACAGGTCGGGAACGATGCCGCCCCCGCCGTGCAGCAGACGTCCTCCGGCGGAGGTGAAACGGGGTTTGTCGGCCAGATCGGGGCGCTCCGCCAGGTTCCCCTGCAGGGTGATCGGCGCGTCTTCGAGGAGTGCGGCCCCCGCGCTTTGGTCCCGTTGGATCGAACGGCCCGCCGGCGTGAACCAGCGCGCGGTCGTGAGCCGGAGCACGTTGCCCCCCGGGAGCGGGAAGAGCGACTGGACGGACCCCTTCCCGTACGTGGTGGCACCGATGAGCAGGGCGCGATCGTGATCCTGAAGGGCCCCCGCCACGATTTCCGCGGCCGAAGCGCTCATCCCCTCGACCAGGACGACCACCGGCAGCTCCGGATAGGCCTGCTCCCGCCTGGCGACGAAGCCCTCGGGGTCCGCCGACCGGCTGCGGATCTCGACGATCGGCCTACCGCGGTCGAGGAAGAGGTCCGTAAGCGCCACGCCTTCGGTGAGCAGGCCGCCCCGGTTGCGGCGCAGGTCCAGGATGAGCGATGTCATGCCCTCGGCCGCGAGCGAGTCGATGGCGGCGCGCACCTCCTGCGTCGTGGTGCGGTTGAAGATGAGGAGCGGCACGTAACCGATCCCGCCTTCGAGCATGGCGGCGAAGGGCACCGACGGCACCTGGATCACCGCGCGCGTGACCTCGAAGGTGATGACGCGTTCGACGCCCGGACGCCTCACCCCGATCCGGACGCTGGTCCCCGGCTCCCCCCTGAGCAGTCCCACGGCCTGGTCGTGCACCCACCCCTCGACCGACTGGCCATCCACCTCGACGATCCGGTCGCCGGGCCTCATTCCGGCCCTTGCGGCGGGCGTCGCCGGGATCGGGGCGGAAACCGTGATGAACCCGTCACGGTTGATGACTTCGATGCCGATGCCCGCGTAGTCGCCCTGTGTGCGAATCCGCTCCTCCTCCCAGGCCCTGGCCGGCAGGAACCGCGAGTTGGGATCTTCGAGCTGGTCGACCACACCGTTGATGGCCAGCTCATAGAGCTCTTCGACATCGACATCCTCGACAAAGTCGTTCTGGATGTGCCGCATGACTTCGTCGA
>JAPOOQ010000146.1 GCA_026713345.1 Gemmatimonadota bacterium
CTGGGTGTGGAAGCGAAGGCGGCAGGAGCGGTCCGAAGCGCCGAAGCGCTCCCGCATCGTGCGCGCCCAGACGCGCCGGGCCGCGCGGAACTTTGCGACTTCCTCCAGGAGGTCGTTGTGGGCCGCGAAGAAGAACGAGATGCGCGGTGCGAAGTCTTCCAGCGCGATCCCGCGGGCGAGGGCCTGGCGCACGTATTCGATCCCGTTCGACAGGGTGAAGGCGACCTCCTGCGCGGCGGTCGAGCCGGCCTCGCGGATGTGGTAGCCGGACACGGAGATGGTGTTCCAGCGCGGGAGTTCGCGTGCGCAGAAGGCCATCAGGTCGCTGACCAGCCGCAGCGAGGGCTCGACCGGATAGACGTAGGTGCCGCGGGCGATATACTCCTTCAGGATGTCGTTTTGAATCGTGCCGCGCAGTTCGGCGCGCCCCACCCCGGTTTCGTCGGCCACGGCGGTGTAGAGCGCGAGAAGAATGGGAGCCGTCGCATTGATGGTCATCGAGCTGGAGACCGCGCCCAGGTCGATGCCCCGCAGCAGGGTGCGCATATCGTCGATCGTGTCGATCGCGACGCCCACCCGCCCCACCTCCCCGGCCGCCATCGGCGCATCCGAGTCGAAGCCCATCTGGGTGGGAAGGTCGAACGCGACCGAAAGGCCCGTCGTTCCCCGTTCCAGCAGAAAATGGTAGCGCCGGTTGGTCTCCTCCGCGGTCCCGAAGCCCGCGTACTGGCGCATCGTCCAGCGGCGTCCCCGGTACATGGAGCGGTACACCCCGCGGGTGAACGGATAGGCCCCGGGCTCCCCGAGATCGGCCTCGCCGTCGAAGCCCTCCGGCAGACCGTCAAAGGCGGCTGGATCGTTGTTCCGGCTCGTCACGGCGCCTCCACCTCTTCAAACTCGGCGAGCACCTGGGCCTTCTCGACCGCATCGCCCTCGGAGACCAGGATCCGCGCGACCCTCGCGGCCGCCGTCGCCCGCAGTTCGTTTTCCATCTTCATTGCCTCGACGATCAGGATTGCCGTCCCGGGTTCCACCACGTCACCCTCGCGCGCTTCCACGCGCACCACCAGTCCCGGCATGGGCGCCTTCAGCGGCGCGATCCCGGCGCGGCCCGCCACCCTTGCGACGCGCTTGCGGATCTCCGCCTCCCGCGCCTCCAGCACCTGGATCTCCACGGCGCGGTCATCCATCTCGATCGCCCACCTCCCGCGCCCCGCGTACCGGGCCACAAAACGCACCGAAACCCCGTCGAGGAGCAGCGACCACCCCCCACCCCTCCCCGCCTCCACCAGCGAGGCCGCGCGGCGGCGCCCCCCGATCCCGGCCGACCCGTCCATGCCGATCACCACCTCGTGCTGCGCCCCTTCGATCTCCACCAGGTAGCGGGCCCCCTGCGCATTCATCGGAGGGCCCCCATCCCCGCGCGGCGGATCCTCGGCGCCGCCCGGTTCTGCCGCCGTCCGTGCTCGAGGAGCGCCGCGGCCACGGCCAGCACCTCGCCCTCTTCGCCCGCGACACCCGTCTCGAAAAGGGCCGGGTGCTCCGGCAGGTACGCAGTGGAGAGCTTGCCCGCCAGGAAGTCCGGCTCCCTCATGATCCGCAGCAGCAGGGGCGCACTGGTGGCCACCCCATCGATCCTCAGCTCCCCAAGCGCGCGCTCCATGCGCCGGATCGCGCCGGTCCGGTCGGGCGCCCAGGCGATCAGCTTGCCGAGCAGCGGATCGTAGTGCAGCCCGATCTCCGTGCCACCGGCGATGCCGCCGTCCCAACGCACCCCGGCACCGCCCGGAACCACCATCTCGCCGACGACGCCGGTCGCGGGGAGGAATCCGTCGAAGGGGGACTCGCTCGTGATCCTGCACTCGATCGCGTGGCCGCGCATCGGGATCTCGTCCTGTCGCAGAGGCAGCGTTTCGCCCGCGGCGACGCGGAACTGCCACTCGACCAGGTCGAGTCCGGTGACCATCTCCGTGACCGGGTGCTCGACCTGCAACCGCGTGTTCATCTCGAGGAAGAAGAACTCGTCACCCGCATACAGAAACTCCACCGTACCCGCCCCGGTGTAGTCCACCGCCCGCGCCGCGCGCACCGCCGCCTCCCCCATCCGCCGCCGCTCCTCAGGTCCGAGCAGAGGCGATGGCGCCTCCTCGATCAGCTTCTGATGCCGCCGCTGGATCGAGCACTCGCGCTCGAAGAGGTGCACCGCGCTGCCGTGCCGGTCGCCGAAGATCTGGATCTCGATGTGGCGCGGGCGCTCGAGAAAGCGTTCCACATAGACGCGGCCGTCCCCGAACGCGGCCTCGGCCTCGCGCGCGGCGGCCTCGAAGGCGCTCCCGGCCTCCTCCGCGCGGCGGACGACCCGCATCCCTTTCCCACCGCCCCCGGCAGCCGCCTTCAGCACCACGGGAAAGCCCACCGCCTCCGCCGCCCGGCGCGCGGCCCCCGCGGACTCGAGTGGCGCATCGGTCCCCGGCACGACCGGCACCCCCGCCGCCGCCATCCGCCTCCGGGCCTCCGTCTTGTCGCCCATCGCACGGATGGTTCCGGCCGCGGGCCCGACGAAGATCAGCCCCGCCCCGGCCACGGCCTCCGCGAAGTCGGCACGCTCGGCCAGGAATCCGTAGCCCGGGTGCACGGCCTCGACGCCGCTGCGCCGTACCGCCTCGAGGAGCCTCTCCGTGGCGAGGTAGCTCTCCGACGCCCGGGCGGGGCCGATCGGGTACGCCTCGTCGGCGTTCAGCACATGCGGCGAGGTCCGGTCGGCCTCGGAAAAGACCGCGACGGTGCGGATCCCCATCTCCCTGGCGCCCCGGATCACGCGGAGCGCGATCTCGCCCCGGTTGGCGACGAGTACGCTTTCGATCAACGGTCTGTCAGGCGCTCCCGTGCCCGGGCGCGGAGGGGTCGGTGTTCAGCCGGGCGCCTCGCCGCGGCCGGAGTGCGAGCGGCGATGGCGCCTGTGGCGACCAGGAGTCACCTAATGGTACCCACAACCGTCGCCCGCGCGCCATCTCGCCAGATCCCGAAATCGACCGCTTCGTCCTCCTCGTACGACGCCAGGATGCGCTGCAGGTCCGACACCTCGTCCACCTCTCGCCCCCCGATCGACACCACGACATCGCCCGCGCGAAGTCCCAGAGTGACGTTCGCGTCCACATCCAGCACCAGAACGCCCTCGTCCGTGCCGAAATACGCGCCCAGTTCGGGGTTGAGCTGAACCATCTCCAGCCGGTTGTCCCCGACGTAGTGGAATCGGTCACGCCACCAGCCACCTGCGTCGATCAGCATCACGGTCGGCGTCACGCCTACGGGCGGCAGGGGAATGTCGGGATCGCCCGGAACCCTTCCGGCGGGGAATCCCGGGTCCATCCAGCCGATTTCGAACTCGTCGGGGCCGACACGATAGCGCACCTTGTCCATCGCGTCACGGAAGCGCTCGGTGATGGAATCGTAGGTGGTGGGGTCCGGCCACACATCCCTGGTCCACAAGGGGGCGGCATCGAAGTCCGGCAGCACCTCCGCGGCGACCGCAATTGTGTGGATCCGCCGGCCCCGCTGGATCGACAACTCCACGGGCTCGCCTTCCGGCACTTCCTCCATGAGCCATTCCAGCCGGGCCTGGTGGTAGGACGCTTCCTCGGGGTGTGCCCTCTGGTCCTCGTCCTCCAGCGGCTCGACGAGCGGATGCCCGTTGACCGCTACGATGAGGTCACCGAAAAAGATCCCGGCCCTGTCCGCCGGGCTCCCGGGCAATACCTGGGTGACCAGCACTCCCATCCCGGCATGCCGCTGCAGGATGCCGAGCCTGGGACGCGCCGTCTCGACGGTATCGGCCGCGTCTTCCCGTTTCTCCTCCTGGGCCGCGGCGGGCGCGGACCAGCTCGCCGCCGCCATCAGCCCCGCGACCCCCCCCGCCAATGCCACCCGTCTCGGGATCGTGCTCATGTCTGTCTCCCCCTGATTGCGATCCGCCTGCTATCGGCAGTTCCCCGGCCGTGCGCGGGGAACCGTATGTTCGACCAATGGGATGCAAGTGACGTGCTGCGCGGTTGCCCGGCGCGTCTCCGCTCAAAGCGGCACGTTGCCGTGCTTCTTCGGCGGATTGTCGTCCCGCTTGTCCGCGAGCATGTCCAAGGCACTGATCAACCGCGGGCGCGTGTCGCGCGGGTCGATCACGTCATCCAGGTAGCCGCGGCCGGCAGCGACGTAGGGATGGGCGAACTTCTCGCGATACTCCGCCATCCTGGCCTCGGTGGCGGCCTCGGGATCGTCCGCGGCCGCGATCTCCTTGCGGAAGAGGATCTCGACCGCGCCCCTCGGACCCATGACGGCGATCTCGGCGGTGGGCCACCCCAGGTTGATGTCGCCCCGGATGTGCTTCGAGTTCATGACGTCGTAGGCGCCGCCGTAGGCCTTGCGGGTGACGACGGTGACCTTGGGCACGGTCGCCTCGCAGAAGGCGTACAGCAGCTTGGCGCCGTGCCGGATGATTCCCCCGTGCTCCTGGCCGACGCCGGGAAGGAACCCGGGCACGTCCTCGAAGACGACTAGCGGGATGTTGAAGGCGTCGCAGAAGCGGACGAAGCGCGCCCCCTTCACCGAAGCGTCAATGTCCAGAACCCCCGCCAGCACCGCGGGCTGGTTGGCCACGATCCCCACCGAGTGGCCGCCCAGGTGGGCGAAGCCGGTCACAAGGTTGCGCGCAAAGCCCGCGTGGACCTCGTAGAGGACCCCGTCGTCCACCACCTCGCGGATCACGGCGGACATGTCGTAGGGACGGTTGGGCCGTTCCGGGATCAGCCCGGGCAGCTTCTCCGAGCGGCGATCGTGGGGATCGTCGCCGGGTCCGGGCGGGGGCCGCTCCGTGTTGTTCCGCGGGATGTAGCGGAAGAGCTCACGGACCGCGGCCAGCGACTCGACCTCGTCGTCGTGCGCGAAGTGCGCGACCCCGGAGGTCTCCGCGTGGACGTCCGCCCCACCGAGCCCTTCCTTGTCGATCTCCTCGTGGGTGACCGTCTTCACGACATCCGGGCCGGTGACGAACATGAAGCTCGTTCCCCGGACCATGTACACCAGGTCGGTGATGGCGGGCGAGTAGACCGCTCCGCCGGCGCAGGGACCCAGGATCACGCTGATCTGCGGGATGACCCCCGACGCCAGGGTGTTGCGCAGGAAGATGTCCGCGTACCCGCCCAGAGCCACCACCCCCTCCTGGATCCTCGCACCCCCCGAATCGTTCAGGCCGATGATCGGCGCCCCGTTCCTCAGGGCCATGTCCTGGATCTTGACGATCTTTTCGGCGTGGGCCTCCCCGAGCGAGCCGCCGAGGACCGTGAAGTCCTGGGAGAAGACGTAGACCAGCTGCCCGCGGATGGTACCGTAGCCGGTGATCACGCCGTCGCCCAGGATCTTCTTCTCCGCGAGACCGAAATCCGTCGAACGGTGCGTAACGAAGCGGTCCAGCTCGACGAACGAATCTTCGTCGAGCAGAAGGTCCAGCCTTTCGCGTCCGGTCAGCTTGCCCCTGCCACGCTGGGCTTCGAGGCGTGCTTCTCCACCCCCCTTGAGCGCGTCCCGCCCGAGGGCTTCGAGGCGCTCGATGGCGTCCTTCATCGGGGTCGCGCGCCCCCCCCGCCGGAGCGGATCGCGGCGGTGTCGGCCGGCGCGGTCAGGGTGGGTTCGAACGGGTGGAGCCGGCCTTCCAGGATCCTCACCGGGAAGAACTCCCGCTCGATCCTGCCGTCAACATGGGAATAGGTGCCCGTGGCGCCCCGGAACCGGTCGAGCCGTTCGAGCGCAGCGACGGTTCCCCGCGAGGTGCGCACGCCATCGCCGTAAGCGGCAAGCGCCATCCGGAAGAGGTCGAAGCCGGCCGCGGGCACCGGGCTGACGAGGGTGCGGCGGAAGTGCTGCTCGTACGCCCGTACGAAGGCGGATGCCGGATCGAAGATCGCCCGCGGGTCCGAGGCGCTCACGGCGATGACGCTGTCGGTGTGCCGCCGGGCGACCGTTTCCAGCACCGCAGGCGTGGTCCAGGCCGCTGTGCCCGCCACCTGGATGTCCAGGGTGTCGAGGCCGAAGAAGGCGATCTGCGGAGCCAGCAGCTCCACATCGGCGGCCGGAGCCGCGACGACGAGAACCTCGGGTACGACCGCTTCGACCTCCCTGAGTTCGACATCGAAGGTGGTGGTCCCGGGCTCGTACTGCATCCTTCTTCGGACGAAGCCTCCCAAGTCGCGGAAAGCACCCTGGAAGGCGTCCGCCTCCAGCGCCTCGCCCGGACTGGGCGGGTGAACGACCACCGCTTCCTCGTATCCGTCCCGGCGGATGGCCGCGGCCAGCGCCCGTCCCGCTCCCGGATCGCCCGCACCCATGCTGTAGACGCCCCTGCGGCCAAACGGGAGCCGGTGGGCCGTGGGCGACAGAAACGCCACGGGGCCGGGAGCCGCCCGCACCGCCGACTCCATGTTCCCGGCGGCCAGCGGGCCCAGGATCACCGCCGCGCC
>JAPOOQ010000147.1 GCA_026713345.1 Gemmatimonadota bacterium
AAGGCCCGTACCGACTCGGCGTGTCCTCGAACATGTCGGGCGCTTCCATGGCGTCACCCTCTCCCATGGTCGAGGCTTCGCGGATTGTAGGGAGCGGGGGGGTGAGGGTTCCTGAGCAGGGGCGGTGCCCTGCCGGGGAGCGGGGGTGTACACGTCAACGATCCAGGAGGGCCCCGATGGCTTCCGATGTTACGCGGGTGTGGCTGCACCTGCGTCAAGTCCGTGTGCTCGCGGTGGTTGTGGACACGCCGGGCGAGCTGGTTGTGGTGATGGAATCCACCGTGTCACGGCCGAGGTGCCCGCACTGCGGGTTCGACTGTTCGAGAGTGCATGACACTCGGCCGCGCAAGATCCGCGACCTGGAGGTGTCGGGGCGCCCCACGACGCTGGTGTGGATGCGGCGGCTGCTCAGTTGGGCGACTACTGACGGTGCTAGGAGTGTGATGAGCAAGTCCCGAATCGAGCGATTCTCGATCACAAAACCCCAGGTCAGAGGCTTGTGCGTCGCGCCGAAACCGCATTACTCAGCAGTCTCCTAGCCAACCCCGGTTGTCTACCGGGGTTGAGCCGTCTACGGTGCGGGCCGCCATCAACGTCGGGTGTCCCCAATCACCCTCTAGCAGCCGAAGCCACGTCTCGGGATCGTGGCCTCATGGTCCCTCTTCGGGTTTCGGCTGCGGCGTTGATGGCAAAGACACCGATCCCGAACCGAAGGGGGACCACCATGTCCGACCATCCCGATACCGGACTCAAGCCGCCCAATGGCATGGCTACTACAGGCTTCATACTGGCGTTCTTCACGCTGATCCCGTTCGTCGGGTTCGCTATCTTCGTGCTGAGCGTCACGTTCTGCGGGATCGGCTGGCGGCGGGCCAACCTTCACGGCTTACAGGGCAAGGGGCTGGCCATCGCGGGGATGATCGTCAACGTCTTCACCCTGCTGATCACGATCCTGATCGCCATCGCCATCGTGGGCGCGGCATCCAGCGTCTAGTCGGCTGAGGCGGGTTCGTCGTCGGCGGTGATGAACGCTCGGGTCGCCTCGGACAGCGCGTCGAGATCGACTAGAGG
This sequence comes from Gemmatimonadota bacterium, assembly GCA_026713345.1. Lineage (GTDB taxonomy): Bacteria > Gemmatimonadota > Gemmatimonadetes > Longimicrobiales > Gaopeijiaceae > Bin94. Next base: position 1,072 of record JAPOOQ010000147.1, read on the forward strand.
CTCTTCGCCGGGCAGGCACGCGGGCGGGTCGGGATTAGGAGCCGTCATGAGATGCCCAACTGCGCTGCGACCTTGCCCAATAGCGTCTCGATGCCGTCAAGCCGCGAGTCCATCCCGTCGAAGCGCTCACCGAACTCAACCCTGAGATCGTCGCCAAGTTTCATGATGTCCGTCTTGAGGCTGGCTATGCCCTGATTGGCCTCGCGGAGTTGCTCCCCGACCATGTCGAGCGTGACCGCTGTCATGGTATTTGGCATGGCGCGCCTCCCCTTGCTTGTGTCGTCTACCTGAGTAGAGACTATCACCGCACGCAACCCAGGTTGACAAGTTTGGCCGACGGCCCGACGGCGGTTAGTTCACGCCACGACAGGCTCCGGCCCTCCATCAACTCGACGGCCTCGGCCATCCGGTCGGTGACGTGGCTCTTGCGCCGGTTGTAGCGGAACGAGTACTCGGTCACGTACCGGTCCAGGTGCTCGGGGCTCCAGTAGTGATAGGTGCCGACGTAGGTCCGCTTCAAGTGGCTCCAGTAGTTCTCGATCCCGTTGGTCGAGGCCGGCCCGCGGACGTACTCGCCGACCGAGTGCATGACCTTGGCGTGCAGGAATCCCATCTCTTTGAGCGGGTCGTAGCTCCGGTCGCCGTCGGTGAACACCGTCGAACCCGCCAGCGTCGTATCGGTGACCATCCCGGTCAGGGTAGGGCTGGTCGTGTCGGTCGTGGGGCGGGCCGTGTCGGTCGTGGGGCGGGCCGTGACCTTGCCGCTGGGCCGGTCCTTCACTCCGACGACGGCCGTTTTCCCGACAGGCCCGCGACCCGTATCCGCCAACTCCTTGCGCTTGGCGTTCGACATGTTCTTCCGCTTCCCGCCGAAGTATGTCTCATCGGCCTCGACCGGCCCGAGGAACGCATCCTTGCGGGCATCCCAGGACCACGCCTCCCGGATGCGATGGAGCATGAACCATGCGGACTTCTGCGAAATCCCCAAGTCCCGATGGAGCTTCATTGAAGACACACCCTTGAGGCTCGTCATTTCGAGGTAGATCGCGATGGCCCACTTGCGCAGCGGAATCTTCGATCGGGCAATCGCCGTCCCCGTCCGGACACTGAAGTAGCTCCGGCAATCCGGGCACCAGTACGGCATCGGCTTCGCGTTCGGAACCTCCTTCGTATTCGTCGCCCCGCAATGCCCGCAGCACCGTCCGCTCGGCCAAACCCACGACTCGAACCAATCGACCGCGGATTCCTCGTCCGGGAATAGCTCCATTAGGCCAATGAGCGAGATCCCCTTCCGATGCGACTTCCCTGGTGCCTTTGTCCGCATGACCCTCTCCCGATGCCGATGGTGAGAGCTTGCCAGATCAAGTCGGGCGTGTCAAGTCAACGTTATAATTCCCATTCTGAATGGCCTCACCAACGATGTGGTTCCGACGCGCCGGGTCACCCCGCTTACGGCAAGGACCGCGAATCTGTCTCCACCTTGAGCACCGACAGGACAAGGAGTTACGCAACCAATGCCAC